>JAFGNH010000180.1 GCA_016927115.1 Anaerolineales bacterium
ATTCTACTGTTAATTCCTCTGAAATCAGGATACTTCCGAGTTGAGTAAAGGAAATAAAGCCCTGATCGAATACTGAATCCAGGTTCGGGGTCAGCAGCAGACCGTTGTAGACGTCAAGCCGTTCTTTGTTGCTGGAGACCTTCCAGGGTTTGATGTGCGACGCTTTCAGCAGGTCGATCTTGTTCGCACCGGTTACTGCACAGCCGCCCCAGTAGTCGATCAAATACCGGCGGAAACGCCCCTGCCCGACCCGGCTCTGGATGACCGCCGTCTTTTCGGTCGGACCCAGATGGCGGTATGTGTGCGCATAATGTATGAGTTCGCCCAATGCAGCCCCATCCGCATCACGCAGGTCTTGTTTACTGAGTCCATACTCCTCAAGCTCGGCGAACAACCCTCTCTCTGCCTGCGGCTGCAGGATCTCGCGGATGTTTCTTAGATTGAAGGAGCGTCCCGGCCTGCGTTCTTCCACAGGTTCATCACCCCAGCGCAGATAGCCGCGTCCGTATGGACCCTCACCCTCCAGGATCACCTCCGCACGCCACATGTCGTGGTCGTCGTGCGGGTTTCCCAGAGGCGCGCCGAAATCCCGCACCCATTCCCGCATCTGCATATAGTCACAGATGTAATAGGCCGTTACCTTGTTCTTGCTTCCATGGAAAAGCGGGAAAACGTACCAGTGGAACTCGGTACCCTTGATCGAGGGTTTATCGACTGAGTCCTTCAGCCAGCCGAGGTTGATTTTCGCGTAATGTCCGTCGAAGGGATTGACAATGCGGGCGGTTTTGCTGTCGAGGGTGAATTTGGCTTCGTCGCCATCAGGAGAAGATGGATCGAGACGAGACGCCAGGTTGAAGCGTTCGATGTCTTCGGAGATCAACATACAAACCTGCCTTGCAGCTTCCGCAAGTTTCATAACCAGCCTCCCTCCTGCAGCCCGTGCCCTGCATATCAATAGCCGATAACGTTACCGGCAATAACTTTTTCGTAATAATGTCTTTACGGAATCAGAACGCGGAAGAAACCCCCGCCTTTTGGAACGCAAATCTGGATGCGATTGAAAACTACCCCGGCGGTGCCTGCTCCCACCTTAATACTACCAACCACTGCTCCTACCAGTATCGCGCATCTCCGCCACCCCTCACCTTACAACCGTTTTACAATTGTGACGGATCTCCAGTATGGCACACTATTTGGCGCGGTACCAGTGGTATTACGCAGGAGACCCGGTCCGGCAGAGCCGTCCCGAGCTTGCGAGGGATCTGCACTGTATCAACCTGGCCTTTGATTTTGCCTTCAATGCCCAGACCGGGTCTCCTTTTTACAGATTGCCCCTGCAAGCATCAGCTGCCTGCCCCTCTTTTTTGAGGGCCTTCGCAACCTCGGGATGACATCCAGAGCGCCGCTGCTCCCTGCAGCTGCATCGTCAAACCGGCTGAGCCTGAAACCAAACCTCGAGAATGGCGCTCTGGACTATGGAATGATCGCTGTATAATAAGAGCGTCAGGTAGTCGTCCGTGTTTCAGTGCGTACATTGCATTCGCAATGAATGCATGAGGATCGTCGATCCTGTGGCTGGAAACGCTTCAGTTGATTAATCCAACACCATCTTCGAGGGCACAACAATGAACCCACATACTGTTTTCCAATTCAAAGTTACTCTGAACGATATCCACCCACCCATCTGGCGCCGCATTCTCGTTCCGGGCAATTCAACTCTCCTGCAATTTCATTTTATACTCCAGCTGGCCATGGGCTGGAAACACGCACACCTGCACTCCTTTTACATTGCCGGTAAGGAATATGGATTTCCTGATGATGAGTATTTCTCCGAAGATGAGATGAGGCTGGATGATTCCAGGGCCCGTATTTGCCAGTTTCCCTTCTCCATTGGAGATCAATTCCAGTATCTCTACGATTTCGGAGATAGCTGGCAGCATACTATCCTGGTTGAGAATGTCCTTGCCATCGAGGAAAATAATCCCCTGCCCGCCTGCCTGGATGGTGCACGCGCTTGCCCTCCGGAAGATTCGGGAGGCCCCTGGGGTTATCAGGATCTGCTCGGTGCCATTGCAGACCCGTACCATGAGGAACATGAGGATTACCTCACCTGGGCTGGAGATACTTTCGATCCGGAAGTTTTCGATCCTGCACACACAGACAGGATGCTTAAAACAATTGAATGCTCGGAAATGAAAAGAGTCTATTATCGGTATGACGAGAATGAAAACGGCCCCCGCCTTGTGCCCTATCACGCCTTCTCCAACTGGGAGAAAAAGCTGGCACCGTCACAGCGCAAACAGCTCGAGAATCTTCCGCTGCTTAAGGATACAGTCAGGACGCTGACATATCTGAAAAATCATAACCTGACCCTGACAAAATCCACGGCAAATATCCCGCTCAAGGCGGTCCGGGAAATCACTGGAGGTTTTGTGCATCCCCCTGAATTCGAAAGGAAGTATGGGGATATGGTCATTAAAGCCCGCCGTGAAGATCAGGTCTGGCCGTTCTTCTTTATCCACTCCCTGCTTATCACCGGAGGGCTCATAAATGAAAAAGCCGGGAAAAAAGTCACAGTTACCAGGAAAGGCAGTAAATTTCTAAAACAGGGCCCGGCCTTTCAGTTGTGGTTCCTGCTGGAATCCTGGTGGTACCACACCAACTGGGAAATCGCCTGTTATACCGGACGTGGATTCAGTTTGACTGATGAATTTCAATATTATTTGCTCGGTTTTTTACTCAAGCTGCCTGTCTACACAAAAATACCGTTCAAGGATTTTTCCGCCCGGCTGCTGGAAAAGACCGGTATGTTTCTCCATATCCATGAAGAACTGGTACAAGCAGAGATTTTCTCTTATTTCATAGACAAGGCTGTGATTCGTGTTCTTGCGGATTTCGGGGTAACGGAATCCGAATTCGATAGCTGTCCGGATGCCTTCGATTACCTGCAAACTATCCGGACGTTCAAACTGACTGACAGCGGAAAAAAGCTGCTGCAGTCCCTTGCCGGTATCAATGTAGATTGAACTGGAGGCTGTCAGTAATTTGGGAAAAGGCCATCCATCAACCGGAAATCCACAGCAGGTTCACACCTCAATATCCCGCACCCTTCTTTGTGACGTATTCCGCGCAGCAGATTACGCAATCTGTGTAATCATTACACTCATTCCACTAAAAGACTCAACAGGTCCCACATAACCATCCGGGCGTCAGGGACTCCAGCTCAGCGCATTCAGCGTACTCAGCGTTTCCTTGACTTCCGCCTCCAATTCCTTCACAATAATACCGCCTGCAGTAAAAGGGCGGTATAACGCAGGCACAAGGGGATCCATCAGTACGGAACGGTCCAGACCGTTCTCTTGTACGGGGGATATAGTCTTTCTTTGGTTTTTCGTTTTTAGCACTGTCTCTGACAGCACTGCAGGCAAATTTATCCCAGGGGGGACCGGTGCCGTATTCCCGCACGACCCGATATCGATTCAATCGCCCGCCGCGCCGGCTGTTTGGAATCCCCGCGCCGCCCCTAGCAGGGGCCGGTTCCCGTTTTTCTGCCTCAACCAGGACGATTGGCAGATCTGTCGAGTCATCAACAGGATCTGTGATGTCGTTTTCCAAACCTCCGATGCGCTCGTCTGAACATCCGATGTGCTCGCTTCAATCTGCGATGTCCTCTCCAAAACCTTCGATGTGCTTGTTTCAATCTTCGATGGTTTCATCGGAACCCGAGATGGTCTCGCTTCAATCTTCGATGTGCTCATCAAAATCTCGGATGTCCTCGTCTGACTCCCCTCCGGTGCCGGCCAACTTCGATCGAAATTTATCTGCCCAGTTGGAATTGAGCAAATATCGCTGGCCGGGACACCCAACCCGACCTCCCTGAGAGGTTCATGCCGACCAAATTCCTATTAACCGAATCGAAAACTATACAAAGAAAGGGTTTAGAAAAATGATTGAAGAACAAGTTGATGCTTACCAGGAAGAAGAAACGGAAGAACAGACAGCTGCACGCAAGATTGCTGAACAGGATGTTTCCATTGAGGCCGGTATCGGAAAAGCTGCCTTGCTTATTGAAACGGTTTCCGGCGATCCCCAGATTATGGAGATTCTCACAGAGAAAGGCTACGACGAGACAGTTTTCACTGAAGGGCGTGAATTTCTGGCCACTGCCCGTTCGTCCTTCGCGTCCCGCGCCGCCGCTATTGCCGGCCAGCGGTATGCAAGCGCCAGACTTTCAGGTACACAAAGTGCTGCAGAGAAAGCTTTTACCGATTTCCGTATGGTCGCACGTGCGCTTTTTAGAGAAGAAACTGAAGCGTTCTCTGCCCTCAACCTGAAAGACAGCCTTCCGCGCAATCGCAGCCAGTTTATTGCCAAAGCCCTTACCGCAATCGAGAACGCCCGTCTCGAACCGTATGCCGAACGCCTCGCTCGTTTCGGCTACGACGAGGATGGTCTGGCACAGGTGGAGCAGGCTGTCGCCGCACTCGAAACGGCGGACGCCGGCCAGAACCAGCTGATCAGCGATGCGATGACCGCCACAGCCGAGCGCGACGCCGCCTGGGAAGCACTCAGCAGCTGGGTCTCGCAGTTCCGCGCTGTGGCAAAGGCCGTCCTGCGCGATCAACCGGACCTCGTTAAGATCCTGGACGTGTGACGGGAACATCCCGTTTTGCTTGGATACGAACAATACAAATTACGCGTTGGGGGCGAATAATCATTCGCCCCCTATATGTCATCCTGAGGCAGAACGAGTAACGACTCTGAATGGGAGTACGTTTCCCTGCCGAAGGACCTTGAGATCCTTCGCCAATGGATCATCCTGAGACAGGGTGAGAAGCAAAGCTGAATGATGTAACATTGCGCTGCTAGAGGAACACAAGGTCCTTCGCCGGGGAATCAGCACCTCATGCCGCCTGCCCACACATCCCGGCTCAGGAAAACATGCTTTGTTTGAGGTACATTCTCCTCTCCAATGTTTTCCTGGGCCCCTTATTATGTCATCCTGAG
>JAFGNH010000181.1 GCA_016927115.1 Anaerolineales bacterium
ATCCGGTCAAGAGACTGACCCTGTTTATAGACATATCTCCTTGTAGGAAAAGAAATGCGGTGATTTAATGTCCACTCGGACAAGAAACCAGCGAGGTACGTACCGGACTATGCAGCAGAAAGCACAAAGTAAAGCGTTGAAACAGACTGGAAGAAAAACCGCACAAAAGAAACCGGGGGTTCTGGCCATCGCACTGAGAATGTTCGTTCTCGGTCTGCTCTTTATTGTATTCACCGGCCTGATTCTTTTCGGGATCCAGGGCTATTTTCAACTGTCCGGAAGGATTGTTCCCGGGGTCTGGATCACAGATTTAAATGTATCCAGCCTTACCCGCCTGGAAGCAGCCGCGGCGATTGAAGAGCACTGGAACTCCAGCAATATCACACTGGTAGACAGTGAGGACACTACCCGCACATGGTCACTTCCCTCCAATGAAATTGGCCTTAGCATAAACACGCTGGCAACTGCTGATCAGGCTTACAGCATCGGTCATCTGAAAGCACCACATATCAACTTGATTGAACTCTTTCTGAGTCTCCGAAACGGCGTACTGCTTAACCCGGTTCCCCAGATCAATGAGGAAACGGTTCGATCTCATCTTACCTTTCTTTCGGATGAGGTGAATATTCCACCTGTTGAAGGAGAGATCCGGATTGAAAACGGGCAGGTTTTTGCGGTGAACGGAGCTGCCGGAAGGAAGATCGATTACGACAACTCAATCGCACTTCTCACTGCCGATCCTTTATCCATAATATCGTACGGTTTTTTCCCTCTGATCATGCAGCCATGGGAACCGGAGATCGGGGATGTCACTGCAGCTGCAGCGGAAGTTACTGCCTATCTGGAATCTGATTGGCAAGTCAGGGCATATGATCCGGTTGTGAATGAATATCTTATCTGGGAGCCGACGGCTCAGCAAATCGGCGCCTGGCTGCAGCTTTCCACAACGGAAGGTGAATATACCATCAGCATGGATACTGCAGCATATCAGCAAAACCTGATTGACTGGGCTGAATCCATTAATAACAACCGGGTTCTGGATGTCGATCAGGCTCTGGCGGCAGCAGAAACTTCCTTGAACACAGGGGAGAATGAAACGCTGATTCTCACCTACCTTCCAACTTTCTGGGAGGTTGGAGCAGGCGAGACAATGACTTCCATTTCTTCCCAGGTTGGCATTCCCGCCTGGAAAATACTTGAAGCGAACCCATCACTTTCAGGAACCGGCCTTGTACGGGAAAGCTCCATTACCATACCGCCAGCTGATATCAACCTGGAACTACCGGTGATCCCGGAGAAAAGAATAAAAATCAGCATCAGCGAACAACATCTTTGGGTCTACGAAAACCAGGAAATTATTCGGGATTATGCAGTCAGCACCGGGATTGACAAATCCCCCACCTTGCCGGGAGTATTTCAGGTTCTGATGCATGAAATTAATGCATATGGCTCCCGATGGGACCTGTACATGCCCCATTTCCTGGGCATTTACGAGGCGCTCCCGGGTTTTACAAACGGTATTCACGGTTTACCGATGCTGTCAAACGGCCAGAGACTATGGGCGGATGTACTTGGCCAGCCTGCATCCTATGGATGTATCATCCTGGATTTAGAAGCAGCAGAGTGGCTGTATGAATGGGCAGAGGATGGAGTAGTTGTGGAGATCGTCCGCTGAGTCTCAAATGTGTGAGCTGAGCGCCAGTTCTCGCAGCACCCAGGCGGCGCCATCTTCGTCGTGTCCCGGAGCAACCCTGTCGGCCTTTGCCCGAATAGATTCAACCGCATTTCCCATGGCTACGGAAAGGCCCACCCCCTTGAACAGTGACAGGTCATTCTCTGAATCCCCCATTCCAATAAACTGAGTCAGCGGAATATTCAGATATGAGGCTGCAGCACGTAAACCGCTGCCTTTATTGACCCCTGACGGAGTTATGTCCATTGCATGCTTGCCTGAACGCGTAACCACCAGAGGCAAACCGGCATCTCCAATTTCGGATCGAATCTGCTTTAGCAGACCAGCAGCCCCCAATACAGTCATTTTCCCGGTTTTCAGAGTCATCTGTTCGGGATTATCCAGCACAACCTCCAGCCCGGCCTCTTCCAGATGTTCCTGAAATCCATCGAATTCACCCTGGAGAAAGATTTTTTCCAGGTCAGCCATGAATGCTGCGGCTCCAACACGACGAACAATCTGTAGAAGTCGTACCAGCATTCCGTGATCAAGCAGGGAATACTGAAGGATGGTTCCTGTGTGAGGAAGGATAACCAGGCTGCCGCTTTCGCATACAAGCGGTGTGGATAGCTGAAGTGCATCATATACGATTTCAGCGGCCGGCAGCGGCCTGCCGGTAACCAGAACAAGCTTTCCACCGGCAGATATGTACGTCTGAACAGCTTTTTTTACACCATCCGAAAGCTCTGAACGGCTGTCCAGCAGTGTATTATCGATATCAACTGCGGCAGCTGGATACTCCAGGTGTAGTTTTTTCCGGGGAAGATCTGAGAGGGTGTGATTGCTGCTTTGGATAACTTTCACTATTGTTTCATCCCGGTGCATTTGTAGCTTCTACAGTATCTGTAAAGGTCGGGGTTGGTTCTAGCGTATTTGTAGCAGTTGGCGGACTTCCGGTAGTGGCAGTCGGGGAAGGCGTTCCGGCGGTCGGCGAAGCTGCAGGTCCGGAACCTGTGCTGGTCTGTGTAGGGGTGAAATACTCCAGGGTATCTTCAGGAGTCAGGGTCATTGTTGGAGTCAGCGTTATAGTCGGTGCTGTTGCAGTCAGGCACTGCCTCGCCACGCGTGTAGCAGTTGGAACAATGTCGTTATTGAGATAAGTCCGCAGGGATTGGTCATACCAGTAAGAAGCGCTGCACCAGTCCTCCTCTTTCAGGAATACCTCAGCATAGTTGTAGCAGGCAAAGGCATATTTGGAGCATGAATCCCAGGTGCTTCCGGCACAGATCTGACCGAAAAAGGCGGTAGCCTGATCCCAGTCGATCCCGAGGTAGCTGTTGGCTGTCAGGTAGAAAGCAGCTGAATTCCGCCAGGAAATCGCTGTACTATCCAATGGTCCGAACCGTTCAGCCTGATTCAGATCATAGATTCCCTGCTCATGGTCTCCCTGCCAGATGCGATTCAACCCACGCGAACGCAGTGACAGATACAGTAAGGACTCTACATCAGCAGTACGATAAGAAAGGTCATAGCCGCGCAATGTAACCAGGGTATCGATGGCTACTGTCCAATCGCTGCGTGCAACAGCCTCCTCTGCCCCCTGGTACAGATCCTCAAGGGACACAGTGCGCGATGTAGGTGTGGCGGTAACAACTGTTGGCGAGGACGTTCGTGTCGGCTGATTCAAAAACACAAGGATTTCATCGATCTTTTCAGATACACCGGGGAAATTCGGTTCGAGTTCCAGTACATACTCGAAACGCTGTACCGCCATTTCATAACGGCCCTCTTCATAGTCCTTCATTCCGAGGGTAAACTGCTCCAGTGCGACCTCCCCCACCTGAGCTGTTGCCAGGGTATATCGCAGATCTTCTCCCTGCTTGGCGCCAAGAAAAGCAGCCAGGGTTATCAGGGTGAGACTTATGAGAAATATCAATAGTATCCAGAGTAGAACCCGGTTTTTATTTGCAGGCTTTTTAACCGGGAGCGGCTGTGTTGTATCTTGCCTGCGCCGTTGTACCGTATCGGTTGTGGAGGTGTCACTCGCATCTCGCTTATCAGGCGGAATGGGTCTCGTCTTATCACTCACAATCTTTTTCCTGAAGGCTGAATATAAAAACAGCTATACCACCGGATCCAAGCATACCTGATTATATAGGAAGATGAATCCATCATACAAACACGGCAAGATCCCGTATCTCCCTGCTGTTCTGCTAATCAAGCCTGCCGGCAGACCCCGTTATTATACTCCTGATCTGCCCGTCCACCACCTGATAAGCTGGTCACTCCTCACAACTTGCTTCCATCCAGTATCTGGATGACAATATACTCGAGGTCCACGGGTGGAATGAAACCTCAAAAAAAAATATAGAGAAGAAGTTTTTTCATCCTGGCTGGTATGTTATTAAGAATATTGCCCGAAAGCAGGGTTGTTTTGAGACAAGCAATCAGGGAAATATGACTGCTGTTTTCTCAGTATATGACCTCGATCACTTGTGGAAATACTCACCTGCATCCAAAAACAAATTACCGAATCCTGTATAGTAATCATCAGAGCCATACAGGATCCTGAATTTGATTCAAGAAAGCCTGATATCATAACCAGGCAGTACACAGTAGAATATATCAACCCTGAGTAGAGAAAAGGAAGTCAATGTGGATAGAATTGCCGTAGTGACTGATACGACCGCCAGCATTCCTGAAGATCTGCTCTCTGCGCTGAATATTCACACCGTTGCATACTATATTCACCGTGGAGAAGAAGTGCTTCTTGATCTTGTGACTATCACCCGGGATGCATTTTATTCATGGATGAACGCTGCTGAAGAACTGCCCAAAACCGCCTGTCCCGGGCCGGGCGATTATCTTGCGCAGTATAAAGAGCTGATCAGCCAGGGAATACACGATATTATCAGTATCCATATGACCTCTGAAGGGAGCGGGGCGTATCAATCAGCGCTGAACGCAAAGGAAACCCTGCAGCAGGACGAGCCCGATATACATATCGAAGTGGTGGACACCCGCAATGTTGCCATGGCTCATGGCTGGATAGTCATTGAAGCTGCCCGGGCTGCACTGGCCGGTGCCAACCTTGCGAAAGTAAGGGAAACTGCTGAGAATATGATACCGATCACACACATGATCCAGACAGCAGACACCTTAAAATATCTATATATGGGCGGGAGAATCGGCAAAGCAACTCACTTGTTCGGCAGTCTGCTGCATATCAAGCCGTTAATCAGCATGCAAGACGGCATCATTATATCGATAGGACAATCTCGAAGCCGCGGGCAGGCTTATCGCAAAATGGTGGAAATCATCTCTCAAAACGTAGGCGCCGGAGGAAAAATAAAGATCGCCTACCTGCATGCCGCAGCGCTCGCGGAAGCAGAACAGATCAAGATTCTGGTTGAACAGAAACTGGATGTCATTGAATCCTTCTTCGCCGAACTTTCACCCGCTCTTGGTGTTCACACCGGCCCTGGTACCGCCGGTGTTTGTTACTTTCCTGTAGTTTGATCTTCCGCTGCAAACGCTCTAGGGAACGTTCGGAAGCGCCATCGGAAGCTGCTATACAATCTGTATCAACGATAGATATACGGTAAAAAGGGATTATCCGCAGCCCACTGCTTTATTAGATGCTGGTTATGTTGATTTCCACCTTCCTTTGCGCCTAAATAATTCCCACTGATAAACACAGGGATCTCTTCCCCTGCTTCCTGCAAACGGAAAACACATTCTGTAACCAGGCAGTTCCAGATGAAGGCGCCGATAACCGTCGAACTTGGAGCTGTTCGCCATGGAAAGCCCTCTACTTCAATCAAAGCATCACCAGGTACACCACAGTTGTCGATCGAATAATCAGCAACCTCATCAAGACGTTTGCCAATCCTGGAAAGCGGTGCCTGCAGCGCATATTCCCGGGAGCATACACCTACAGTAGTAAGTCCGTACTTCTGTGCTTCCAGTGCCATCTGGATAGGAAGGCCATTAACACCACTGTTGGTGAAGATAAACATCATCTCACCTTCCCGGGGGCGCATCTGCTCCAAAAGCGGTGCAGCGATTTCTGGTGTCCTCTCAAGTTTTCCAGCCAGGTCCGTATTTTCATGCAGCATTAATGCATTCATGAAGATCGGTACAGATGCTGCCAACCCACCTGCCCGGCAAAATGACTCCTCCATGATTATGCCTGAATGCCCGGTTCCGAAGGTGAAGATTCGATTTTTCTTCTTCATCACAGAAACCATCTCTGCTGCAACCAGTTCGAAGACTTCTTCGTTTTGCTCGAGAACCTTTGCCTGCAAATTCTGGATTGCCTCTGAATAAGCTTGAATACCTTTGAGTGCCATTTTAGAGATACCTCCTTTATCAATTGGTTTTGATTTTCAAACCTTCCACGCGTCCAACCTGCTGTTTTATCGGGCAGGTTCCTGCTCAACAGTGGATAGCTTCCCTTTTTGGGCAGCCAGACGCTGCCGTAAAGCAGTATTCCTCTGGGCAGCGCGGTTGTTATGAACAGCAATAGCAATAGCCCGTTTTGTTCCCACCAGTACCACCAGCTGCCTTGCCCTGGTTACTGCAGTATAGAGTAAATTACGCTGCAGCATGACATACTGCGATGTTAGTACCGGAAGTACCACACAAGGATATTCCGAACCCTGCGATTTGTGGACTGAAATACAGTACGCCAGAGTCAGTTCGTCCAACTCGGAATAATCATAAGATACCAGTCTGTCCTCATCAAAACGGACTTCAACCAGCTGGTCTTCCCGATCCACCCGTTCCAGGATACCTATATCACCATTGAAGACTTCCTTCTGGTAATTATTACGCAGCTGCATGACTTTATCACCCAACCTCAACCTTGCAGCCGGAATACCCCCCTCCTTCTTCCCGGACTTTTCTGGGTTAAGAGATTCTTGCAGCAGCTGATTCAGATGATCGATACCAGCATGATTCCGGTACATGGGTGCCAGGACCTGGATATCACGGTAAGGGTCCAATCCAAAACGTGCTGGAATTCTGTTTTCAACAAGATCGAGTACCAATTCAGCTGCTCGCTCAGCTTTTTCAGTCTTGAAGAGAAAAAAATCGTTGGATTCCTGTGTGAGAATGGGTATTTCGCCTCGCTGGATGCGATGTGCGTTCTCGATAATCCAGCTCCCTGCTTCCTGCCGGAAGATCGAATCCAGATGGGTTGTGGAAACCACATCTGAATGGATCAGGTCTCTTAGAACGTCGCCTGCACCTACACTGGGAAGCTGATTGGCATCCCCGACGAGCACCAGGTGAGATGCCGGGTCGATTGCACGCAGCAGTTGATAAGCAAGCATTGTATCCAGCATCGAAGCCTCATCGATTACCAGCAGGTCCACATCGAGAGTGTTTTCCTCATTCTGAGCAAAAGTGCCATCCGCGGAGTAGCCCAGAAGCCGGTGAATCGTACTGGCCGGATGTCCGGTAGCTTCACTGAGCCTCTTGGCAGCACGGCCGGTTGGGGACGCAAGCGCAACCTTCAAACCTGCCGAAGCAATCCGGTCCACCAGCAGGCGTAATGTGGTTGTCTTCCCGGTACCAGGGCCGCCTGTGAGAATGGATACTTTTTGTGTCAATGCAAGATCCACCGCACAGAATTGTGATTCGGTAAGCTGGATACCGGATGATGCGCTGATTGAAGCGGAATCGGGAATACGCCGTTTTGTCAGTCGGGAACGAGGCGTGGAGAGAAGCTGCTGGAGGTAGAACGCGAGCCCGTTTTCCGCCTGATGCATTGGATAGAGATAGATCGCCGTGCTGTCTGTTTCTGAACCGGAAAGCCGCTCAGCAATGCAGTCCTTCCGGGAGACCATCTCCAGCAGCTGTGATTTCACAGCCTCCAGCTCCAGCTCCAGCAGTTCAGCCCCCTTCTGTACCAGATCGTTCTGCCATTGAAAAACAGATCCCTCCCCGATCGACTGCTGCTGCACAAAAACCAGCCCGGCTTGTATCCTTTGTGGCGCATCCGGCTTGATCCCGATCTGCTGGGCAATCCTATCCGCTGTGCGGAAGCCGACACCATGAATATCACTTGCCAGGAGAAACGGATTCTCCTCCAGCACATCCATGGCCCTCTCCCCGTATGTTCTGTATATCTTATAGGCAATACGTGTACTGATTCCCTGGCTTTGCAGAAAGATCATCAACTTCTGGACCACCTTCTGCTCTATCCAGGCATGTTTGATCCTCTCAAGCTTGCTTCTTCCGATGCCGTTGATCTCCCGAAGCCGTTCAGGCTGCTGATCGAGGATATCAAGTGTTTCTTCCTTGAATGTATTGACAATCCTCTCAGCCAGAACCGGCCCGACACCTTTCAGCACACCTGAACCAAGGTAGCGTTGAATACCCAGCAGCGTTGTCGGGTACACGCGTTCAAAGGTATCCACACGGAACTGTGGTCCATACCGCGGATGAACAAACCAATCACCAAATACACGGATCGTCTCACCCGGGTTTACTTCAGGAAACACTCCTACAACGGTTACCTGCTCATCTCCTGCTTCCGGAACTTCAACAGTTGCCTGCAGTACATGGTAGCCCGTCTCTTCACTCTGATAGGTAATTTTTTCTATCAAACAATCCAGCTTTTTCATCACAAGGCATTGTCCTATCTATTTCTTTTCCAGTGAATAACTCGCAGAGCCTGCTTATACAAGCATCACACAGAACGGGAGACAGCAAACTTATCAAACAGTACCTGCCCTTCCTGCCAGCCCGCGAATCCGGTTCCCCCTGCATCTGACAGAAACAGCTGCGCCTTGTCAAATTTTCTCCCAACATTCCCGGCCTGATGCGCATCAGATCCAAGCGTGATTATTGGCCTGGAACCATACTGTCCTGTTCTGTTGATATACAGGCTGAGAAGCTCCGAAGATGGATATATCTCCCGCACAGGGCAATCCAGGCCTTTCGTATTGAGTTCCAGTCCCACCCCGTTCTGCACCAATGCCATCACAAACCCTTCCGCCTCCTCAGCAAATTCTGAAAACGGTACAGGATCGTACAGATCATACGTATATTTTTTGATGAGATCCGGGTGCGCCATGATTGAAAACATTCCACACCGAACGGCATCCTCCATTGTACGAAAATACTCGCGGAAAACCTCGACCGGTCTGCAATCAGCAAACAGAGCCGGTGCGTGTACTGAGGAACTGAAATGGATGCCGCGCAGCACATGAACTGATCCCAGAATTAAATCGAAAGGCCTGCCGATCACCCGCTCATACTTTTGAATTCGCCATTCGATTATTTCGAGTTTGTCCTTGAGGTAATCCACCTCAAGCCCCAGACGGATCTTTATCCCTGGGAAACGTTCTGTCATCTGGAGAATCTGCCTGTTCAAGGCTATCAGATCATATTCCTGGATGCAGTAATCGGGATTCGTTACCATCAGGTGGTTTGTAATCGCAACTTCAGTGAGCCCCAGTGCTGAAGCAGACTCACAAATGGCCGGGAGAGTCTCCTGACAATCGATCGAAACTGCAGTGTGGATATGATAATCAGCCAGGCTTTTACAAGACATAACTGTATACAACATCCTGTTCTTATGCGATTAATATTGTCTATGCGCAGCTTTTTAGCTCAAAATTTCCGATTCGGAAGGAACACTCAATAAAAACTTCAGCTGCTGGTCTCGCTGGCCTCCAGATTCACAAAGAAGGCAGCCAACCTTGAAGCCGGTAATAGCCCAGTGCCAGGTACTCCCGTATAGCAACCTGACTGGCATACAGAGAGCGGGAATTGGGCCGCCATCCAATCGTCGGATTCTGCAGCTCATCAGAATGCCACACACCTACCGATGGAACCGGGTCCATTCCTGCGGCTTGAAATACCTCCATCGCCCGGTACATATGAGGCGGGGATGTGACAAGTATAAAACGCGTCACACCATGCAGTCCCAGGATTTCCTCCAGCTTCAGGGGGTGCTCCTGCGTATTCCCCGCTTCTGATTCAAGCAAAATCATCTCGGCAGGTACACCCAGCATGATTAACCCATCCCGCAGGGCAAGGCTTTCCGGTGTAACACGCCCTGGCTCCTGGCTGACTCCACCGGACACTATTACCTTTGGGTTGTCCAGCAGTTTATACAACCGGGCACCTTCGAGCACACGCAGTGAACTCTGCTCACTCAAAGCGTTCAGGACTTCCCCGCGCGCCTGGTACGTTATGCTTCCACCTCCCAGCACAACAATCGCCTGCACATCATCAACCTGCTCAGGCGACTCGATCCATCCATACCCATGGTCCAACCCGGCTTCCAACAAACCGGCTACTACTGGTGTGGCCAAGAATAGATAAAATACTGCCAGCACAGCCAGCAGGGTCCTGCCCCCCTTGCGGCTTGTCGAACTGCCGAACAGGAGGAATACACCAATAACCAGCCCGATCCACAGGAAACCTGTCGATCCAGGGAGATTCATTTTTACGAGATTTGCCAACAGAACCATGATCCCCTCTCCAATCTAAGAATCAGACCGTAAAGCTGGAGTGCTGCACGGAATGTACGAACGTTTTCATTCTACCCCAGTCGGTTCAACAAAGATAACTGCTGCATTATTTGAGTGTGGGCTTGTACTATCAACCAACTGATTCATTCAGAAAATTAATGCTCCTGACTGAAAAACCAGCAGCGATTGAAATTATCCCCGGTTATAGATTGGAAATATGGAGAAATTCGATTTCCGGTTGCTGATGAATTCGAGTAATACCTGGCAGGAGATTTTCAAAAATTTCAGTTGTATTCGAATCCCCCTCTACTTCAGACGCTCTGCGAGATTACCGGCGTCCTACCACCATACCATGAACGAATCCTGCGTCATCCGGATCAGATCGCCATAGACAACCCAGAATTCCAGTGTGACGACCGTACCAGGTTGAAGCTCCTCCAAGGGCAAATACAGCCGTGAAATCCCTTCGCTATCTGTGACAGGCATAACAAGCGTTCGCTCTCCGTCCGGGAGATGCACAAACAACGTAACCGCCGCGCCCTGCACAGGATGCAGATTCTGATCACGGACAAGCAAATACACTTCCTGGTTTTCACCGGTTATCACTACAGGCTTGGCCACGGATGATTTCAACTGCATTTCCATCACCCGATAGAGAACGCGGTTACTCGGTAAAACCGGATTTAATAAATTCGGGTCATAACCAACCTGCTCAAAATGCAACCTGCCCAATGGAGCAACCCGAACCTGGTTCTCCGCTTCCGGCATCCAGTCCAACCGGTATCCCTGGAAATACTGCACCAGGCGATCACCTTCCAGCTTGAACTCAGAGACAGGGAGCCCCAGAGTATGCAATCCACCCTTTGCTTCATAAAAATCGAGGAAGGCATAGCAAACAGAATGGCCTGAATCACTGTAGAAAGTGCACCCTGATGTATCAACTGTATTCTGCTGAACAGCAGGATCCCAACTGTTCATCAATTCTCCCAGCGGGCTGAGTACAGCTACCATTTCCCCGGTTGCAGGATCGAGTGCCATTTCCATCCGGGCATTCTGAAAATACTGGATCAACCATCCGCTTAAGGGGTCGACAAATGCATCAGTTATCGGGTATCCGAGAATTTCAAGCCCGCCCTGCTGGTCGAAAAATGCAACGAACTGGCCGTCTATGGTATGCCCGGTTTCGGGATAATAACGCCCCTCTTCCTGGGCAAATGCAGGTGATACCGCCAGCACTGTGCTGGAAAGCAGAGCCACAAGCAACGCAGCAGAAACCAGAATAACTCTGGTCTGTGCCTGCTGCTTTCTTTGAATGGAGTGTGCTCGCAGTCTCATGGTTCTGCTTATTCTCCTCTTATGGAGCAGAAAAAACCAACAGCAATTATACAGCTGCCTGAAAAGGCACCTGTGTATATCATAACGTCTTATTATGTAATTCAACCTTACAATATCGCAGGGTCGAGTGCAAGCCCCATATGTGGCACGATTCTGGCAACCACCGGCAGAACTAGTATCCTCGATCCAAATCCACCCTGTTCCAGAGTTCTTCTCCCTTGCTGGCGGCATGAATCAGATGTGCCAGCGCTTCCGCTCTCAGAACCTCTGTCTGATCGGATGCCCCTCCCCTGTGAGGACTGAGAACGACATTGGGTAATTTAAAAAAGGGGTATCTGGAAGGTTGTGTGGACCTCCGTGAAGGCCTGTCAGATGGATATGCATACCATACATCCAATCCTGCTGCACTGAGGGTTCCATCAAACAGCGCTTCATATAGGGCTTCTTCCTCCACCACCTGGCCGCGGGAAATGTTAATCAGGACAGAAGGCTTTCTCAGCATGCAGAGTTCCTCCTTCGCGATCAGACCACGGGTATTTTCCGTCAGGGGAACCGTCAGAATCAGGATCTGTGTCTTTACCAGCTGCTTCTGAAGTAATGCGGTAGGCAGCACAGGGATACCCTTCCAGATCTCACCAGGCTGAGCGCCTGCACGTACCCCGGTCACTTCCATGTCCAGCGCACTGCAGAGCCGTCCCACCTCTTTTCCCACCGCGCCGAAACCAAAGATGCAAACCGGGCAACCATGAAGAAGCAGGCCGGGATTCCCTTCATAGCGAGGTGTCCAGTCCGACTTCCGCAAAGCCTGATCGTACGGCAGCAGATTTTTTGCTGCAGCAAATAGCAGAGCCAGTGCTAATTCTGCGGTCGGACGTGCGTTATGGTGGAGGTTATGGACAGAGATTGTTGGATAGTTTTGCATCAGCCCCTGTGTCTCAACCGGGACACCGGCAAAAGGGATAACAAGCCACTGCAGCGCCGGGCTGTGGGACAGCGCAGCAGGATCCGGACGGCCTGCGACAAGCATTTGATAGTGTGGAAGGTCCTGATGGATCTTTCCGGTAGTAAGCTGGATACAGTTGTTCAGCTGCCTGTGCAGCAGTCCAAGAAACAATGGATCCTGGTTTTCCAGTATATGGACGTGCAGCTGAGATATCAACGTGTCCTCCTGATGCTGGTCAAGCCTGCCGGTGAGTCTCAATTTCACTGGTGTACAAAGAAACCAGCTGTTTTGCGATCGCCGGCCAGGCAAACTGATGGGCATATCGCACAGCATTTTGCGCCAGGGTTTCCCGCAGCTTGTTGTTAATCAGGATCCGCTCCAGCCGATCTGCAAGCTCAGCCGGATCTCCCGCCTTTACAAAAAAGCCGGTTTCCCCGTTTTTTACAAGATATGCCAGCCCACCTGTCTCTGAAGCGATAACAGGCGTGCCGCACGCCATCGCCTCAAGTGCGACCATACCAAATGACTCATAATGAGAGGGGACCACAACAACTTCTGCGGCCGAGTAATAATACGGTAAGGTATCCTGATCTTTCTTCCCCAGAAAGCGGATTACTCCATCCATATCATACTCACACGCCATCTGCAGCAATCGCTGCATCTCCGGTGAATCCCCCTCCTCCCCCTCGTCTGGATCACCGCCGATAATTATCAAGCATAACCGGCAGTCAGGGCTGGTGAGTCCCCGCTGTCGCAGCAGGAGCATCGCATTCAGAAGCGTATCGATTCCTTTCAAAGGCTCGATCCTTCCCACAAAGAGAATCAACTGGTTTTCATCGGGAACTTCGGCAAACTCGAAAGCTTCGTCATGCGGAATCGGGTAGAAGCGGGCCGTATCCACTCCTGGTGGAATTACGGCGATATCCTTCCTGGTTACCCCATACAAGCTCTCAAACACAGCACTCTCATTTTCGGTAGCCGCTACGATCCTGTTTGCCTGGCGCAGGAGGTCAAGCTCGCCCTGTATACGAACCTCGGATTCCTCTTCTTCCGGCCTGCGCGCAACCTGTCGCTTTACAAGTGCCAGTGTATGGAACATATGAATAAGCGGCACATTCCACTGGGATTGCAGATCCAGGCCGGCAAGGCCAGACAGCCAGTAATGAGTGTGTAAAACATCATAATGGATCCCTTTTACAGAAGCAAAATCCATGATCCGAGCAACGAATTCAGGCAGATATTGCACAAGATCGGGTTTGGGGAGCGGTATCTCCGGACCTGAAGGGATATGAACAACCCGATTACCATAGCCCATTTCATGAAGTACATGGGGAACGTGCTCATCCTGAGAACGTGTAAAGACATCAACACCTACCCCCTGGCGGCCCAGCTCCCTGGTGAGATCCCGGACATAAACGTTCATCCCTCCCGTATCCTTGCCCCCAAGCGTTGCAAGGGGACAGGTATGGTAGGAAATCATCGCAACACGCAGTCTCTCTGTTCGTGGATTGATCTGATCTGTGGATATCTTGCCAAGCATGAGTGATCCTTTTATAATGCACCAAGATACAACCGAATCAATGATAAAAAAGATATGTATGTACCTACTTCATGCCAGCGTAGCTCAGATGGCAGAGCAATCGCTTCGTAAGCGATGGGTCGAGGGTTCGATTCCCTCCGCTGGCTTCTCTGCTGGTAATCCCACTTCACCACCGGCTGCAACGCTGCACCGGTGGCTCTCGTTTTTAACGGTAACATGCTGGACAATGTGCTTATCAGCAGGTAATTATAGCATCAGAAAGTGAGGTGAAACTTGACAAAGCCAGTTCTGACCATCGGGATTGCCGGAGGAACGGGTTCTGGGAAAACAACAGTTGCCAATGTGATTCTGAAACGCGTAGGCGCTGATCGGATTGCCTTCCTCGCCCATGACTCCTATTATAAAGATCTCAATAATCTCCCCGAACACCAGCGTAAAGAGGTCAACTTCGATCACCCCAACTCACTTGAAACGGATCTGATGCTCAAACACATTCAGATGCTGCAGAATAATGAGCCTATAGAAGTGCCAATCTATGATTTTACCAATCACACCCGAACAGTGAAGACCCAGCATGTGGATCCACAGCCGGTATTGCTGGTTGAGGGGATCCTGATTTTTGCCGAGCTTGCGCTGCTGCCGCTATTTGATGTTAAAATCTTTGTTGACACGCCCGCAGATATTCGGTTTATCCGCCGCCTGAAGCGGGATATTATTGAACGCGGCCGCACAGTTGAATCCGTGATTAATCAATATGAGACAACCGTTCGGCCTATGCATATGGAATTCGTGGAACCCAGCAAGCGCTTTGCAGATGTGATCATTCCTGAAGGTGGTTGGAATACCGTCGCAATGGATATGGTGGTCGCCCGGGTCGAATCGCTTCTGGTACAAATCTAACAGAGAGGGAATTCATGACCGCAAAACAGTATTCGAATCCACCTGAGATGCTGATAGATCTATCCAAATCCTATCAGGCGACGATAAAGACCGATAAGGGAGATATCGTTTTCAAACTTTTTGCCCGGAAAGCACCACGCACAGTTAACAATTTTGTCTTTCTTGCTCAGGAAGGCTTCTACGACGGTGTAATTTTCCACCGTGTCATAAAGGATTTTATGGCCCAGGGCGGTGATCCCACCGGCACCGGCACCGGCGGGCCCGGTTACACTTTCGCAGATGAATTCGATCCCGACCTTCGTCACAATGGCCCCGGAATCCTTTCCATGGCCAATGCCGGCCCTAATACCAACGGCTCTCAGTTTTTCATCACACATACAGCTACACCATGGCTCGATCAGAAACATTCCGTTTTTGGTGAAATCATCGAAGGCCTCGATGTGATGCTGTCCATCCCTGAGCGGGATCCGAACCAGCGCAGTGCACCTGCAGTGGCTATTCAATCTATCCAGATCGACGCAAGTTGACAGAAAGCAAGTTTCTCAGCGGCTGGCGATTGACTGTGATCCGAATCCTCTCACTGTTCCTCGTGATCGGGATCACAGTCTATATTTTTTTACTTGGCGATGAAGCAGAGAAACTGAAATCGTACAGCTATCCAGGCATATTTGTTCTCTCGATACTTGCTAATGCAACGATTATTTTACCCGCACCTGGAATTGCAATCACTTTCGCCATGGGTGCGGTATTTAATCCCATCGGTGTGGCCCTGGCAGCCGGCGCCGGGGCTACAATTGGTGAGCTTACAGGCTATCTGGCTGGATTCAGCGGGCAGGGAATTATCGAAGATAACCAAACGTACCAGCGACTGGAAGGATGGACAAAAAAGCACGGTGGTATTGCCATCTTCCTCCTCGCACTGATCCCCAACCCTCTCTTTGACTTTGCAGGTGTTGCTGCAGGTGCATTAGGTATGCCTGTATACAAATTTTTACTGTGGGTATTGGCGGGAAAAATCCTGAAAATGCTGGCTTTTTCGCTGGCGGGTGCTGGTTCCATCCAATGGCTGGACCAGATTTTCTAAAACAGGAAAGGTTTCGCTAGTATACTTTCAGCTGAAGGAACTACTCCATAGTTGAAAGATATGCTGGATCAACGGTAATGTTCCAGATAATTCAGACAATCCCCCATTCTTGAAGGCTGGATCCCCAGCAGGCGCGGCATTGCATCCAATTCGGTTGTACGGTTTACAGCAAAATAATCAATCCAGAATTCACCTCCATCCTGGCCCAGCAGCCAGGGTGTGAATAATGGGGTGATAAATTTCAAAACAGGTGGAGAAAGCGGAAGCAGGAAGGAGCGCTTCCTCAACTGCTGCTGCACCAGGAAAGCCATCTCCCGGAGGGATAGAAATTCCGGTCCACCGATTTCAATGGCTCGATCAGCCATTTTCTCATCTTCCAGTATCCACTGAACAGCAACTGCAAGTTCCTGCACCCAGAGCGGCTGGGCAAGTGTCTCGGGGTTTCCGGGCAGCATCGTAACAAACGGCACACGCCGTATAAGTGCCACCAGGATCGACGTAAAAGAATCCCCGGCACCATACACCAACCCGGAGCGTACGATTGTGAACGGTACTCCACTCATCCGTATCGCCCCTTCACCCTCGGCTTTTGCCCGCAGTTCCGGATACGCCGACATCCTGTCTGCACCCAGATGGCTGAGATATACAAAACGCGATACTGAAGCAGCCTGCGCTGACTGCGCAAGAACTCTCGTCCCTTTTGACTCCTGCCAGATTTTTTCCGGATCGGAGGAATAATAACCATTGCCAATATGGATGACCTGTGAGATCCCAACAAGGGCAGAACGTACACTGCGCTCATCCGAAAGAGAAGCTACCGAGACATCCGCTGCCACACCTGCTGGCAGATCGGGTGATTCGGAAGATGGTTCCAGGAGGATCCGTACCGGCAGATCTGCTCTTCGCAGTACCTGCAGCACAGCTCTCCCGATAAAATTTGTAGCCCCGGTAAGCAGAATCATCGATACCTCTGCTGAAGCGCGGTCTTCCTGATATCACGATCATCAGGCGCAGCACATTTTAACACAGCAGCACCGATCCCGTGGATTGAGCTTTTTTTCCGCTCAGTATATTATGTGAGGAGTTGGCAACTGCAGGATCAAAAAAAGGACTGCCCAATCAGAGCAGTCCCTGTGTTAATCATTTAAATCGGATTCACTTTATTCAATCCAGGTTATCAGCTTTCTATCTGAAAGACTATGCCTTTTCCTGTTCTTCTTTGATCACTTCAAGGAATTGAGTTACGAGATCACGCAAATATGGCTCTGGCAGAGCACCTACCTGCTGATGGACCACCTTGCCATTGGCGATAAACAGCATGGTTGGGATACCCTGTACGCCATACTGCTGAGCATAGGCTGCGTCCTCATCAGTGTTGACCTTGGCGACCAGCAGTTTACCAGCGAATTCTTTGGCCAGTTTTTCCAGTGTAGGGGCAACCATCCGGCAAGGACCACACCAGGGTGCCCAGAAATCAACGATAACAGGCAGATCGGACTCCAGAACAGTTTTTTCAAAAGCGGCATCCGTTACATGGATCGGTTCTTCAATCATTTTTTAGCTCCCA
The DNA here is from genome assembly GCA_016927115.1 of Anaerolineales bacterium. Lineage (GTDB taxonomy): Bacteria > Chloroflexota > Anaerolineae > Anaerolineales > E44-bin32 > JAFGNH01. Next base: position 17,531 of record JAFGNH010000181.1, read on the forward strand.
TTCAAACGCGCTACGCGTTAGTTTATCATAAACAAGATTATCTGAAAAAAGCATTCCATTTCTGACTAGGAAAGGATTTCGAAAGACGTAGTTATCTTCACTTGCGGCTTCAATGAGGCTGAAACAGAGCAATACCTGGACTCTGATAATTCAATAGCCTTTTCGACAGCGTCTTCGGTCAGATCGTTCCCTTTTAGCCGGTACGTGAGGTGGATATGCTCATATGGCCACGGCGGATCCTGTGCCTGCTCACCTTCCGCAGCTATTTCCAATGCCTCCAGGTGCAGCCTCTTCTTCTGCAGGATATTCACAACATCCACAGCAGTACAGGAGGCAACAGCAACGAGAACCAACTCCGAGGGAGACATTCCCACATGTTGCTCCTCCTCGCGTGTGGATAGAACAACAGAATGCTGCCCACTGTCAGTGCCTACAAATTTTCCACCATTCATCCAGGTGACAAGAGCTGATTTCTTTCCCATACTGCCTCCTAAAACCAGGTTCCCCACTATACAAAGTATATCAACATTGCATATATAGGATATGGATGCAGATATTCCAAAAAAGAAACAATGGATTTTGCTTCCAGAGGGCAAACCTATCCGTCAGTGCCATCCTCCTCACACGGTGCTTGAGGTATAATCAGGATCAGAAAACCTGAGGAAACTCTGATGAACTGCCCCAATTGTGATAGCCCATCAATCGATTTTGATATCCATGGACATTGGACCTGTCGAGAATGCAATGCTTCAGGTATTCTGGAGAAAGAAACCTGCCCACAATGTGGTTTTATCCTCGAAGGGAATGGAGGGTTCTGTCCACAATGTGGGGCACACGTTTCTATTGTTGAGACGGTCCTTGCCCGTCCTGCAGATAATCTTGCCTCCTCCTGGCTGCGGGAAGTACGCCAGAAAGCCGGAGAGCTGAAAAACAGCGAAGAACTGGCATCTGAAAAACGTATGGGGACTCTCCGGCAGCAGGATGAGACTCGGTTGCGCGCAGAGAGAGAAGCGCTGCAGGAAGCCAGGAACAAGGAGAGAAAATTCCTGGCCATAGCTGTATTGAGTGGTTTATTTCTTTTTATCGCGGTCATCCTGGCCGTACTGGCCTATCTTCAATGACTATTTCTGCAAACACTGAAGCGTACACCATTCACCTGCCTGTCTATGAAGGGCCGTTGGATCTGCTATTAAGCCTGATTGAAAATGCGGAGCTCGATATCACACGGATAGCCCTTGCAGCAGTCACCGACCAGTACCTGGCCTACATGCGCCAGATGCAGGAAGTCAATCTTGAGAACCTGGCAGCCTTCATGGTCATTGCTGCGCGTCTGATCCAGATCAAATCAGAAGCACTGCTGCCCCGCCCACCGGAGCGGGAACAGGACGAGGAGGATCCGGGTGATGCACTTGCCCGGCAACTGATCCTCTACCGGCGCTTCAAGCAGATAGCCGCTACCCTGGAACAACGAGAGGCACTGGAGCTGCGTAACTACCTTCGGCAAGCCCCTCTACCCTATGTGGAACCCAAGCTGGATCTTACCGGGGCAAATATTAACGACCTGCGGTCTTTCCTGCTCGAAATGCTAAAGCGGGAACATTCCAATCATGAATTGAACCAGTCCATCGTCCCGGAAGAAGTATCTATTCGCGATCGCATCCATGTCATTATCGGGTCTGTGCGGAAATTTGGGAGAACTACATTCCATCGAGTGATTAGCGGCGCACGTTCAAGACTGGAAATCGCTGTTTCGTTTCTGGCTATGCTGGAGTTAATCAAACAGCGCCAGATTGCGGCAACACAAGAGAACCTGTTTGGTCCAATCACAATCGAGCCTGGAGATGATTGGCAGGATGATCAGGAACTGGTATTCGACCTGGAATTTGAAGAGTAGCCTGCCCCGAAAATCAGCGCAATCCCCGCCCCACCCGAATCAATCAAAACATCTCGTACCGTGGACGTGCGTCCAGCAACAAACGACTGATGAAATTCGTCGCTCAGAGCAAATAGAATCGCCATCATCCAGGCCATGATCCAACGGTAGCGCACAGAAAGAGTCCGTGGCAGCGCGTAGTAATAGGACAGCCCCAGCATACCATATCCAATGGCATGCCCACCCTTTTTCAGCAGGAAATCCAATGATCCGAAATACGGAATTTGTCCGGCTGTTCTTGATGAAAAGAAGAAGATAGCCCCCATCATCAATACTGCCGGTATCCAGCGCAGCACATCCAGTTTGCGTTCAACCATGACAGCGATTGTACCATCATTCAATAACAAGAAATGCAGTAAATGTGAATTTCCGTCCTGCCGGCATTCAGAATCCCATTTCCCGAGCTTCTTTTCATATCCTTTTCAAGACTCTCAGCTCATACAGCCATCCTGTCTCCGCCCCCTGTCCCGGTCAGCTTTTATATCGAACTAATTGTTAATATATTGCACAGTTTTTTCTATACATTTATTCAGTTGCTTACTTTGTATCTGTTATAATTTTTCAAATCAAAATTTTCCCGGGGCGGGAAAAGCCTTCCTGACGAACCCTGAAGCTGCCTGCCCTGCAACACGTGCAGGCTCAGGAACATTCATCATTGAAAAAATCTGCCCGGGCAAGGCGCTGCTAGATACGAATCTTTCCAGAAGTGAAGGAGCCAGGTATGAAATCCTCATCAGGTAAAATATTTGCAACAATTACTCTCACGGCCGCAGCCCTGACAGCGGTTATCTGGCTGACCGCCGGGAATCTGGCGGGTCGGTTCGATGTGGTCAATGAAAAGTACTTTACATTCTTCTATCCATGGCAAACCCGTAATCCGGCCACGATGGCTTATGTCACAGCCTGGGTTGGGTACGCAATACATAATATCCTCGTATGGGGGATTTTAATCGCTTCCCAGCGATCGAAGCCGTCCTATGAAGGTGGTTTCCGCTGGTACAACTGGGCGATGCTCACTGTAAACGGCCTGTTCTACGTCCTGCACCTGCTCCAGACACAGATATGGTACGACGGACTTGCGATAGCAGTACCCGAAGTCACATCACAGGCATCCGTGATCCTGATGCTTGTGATGATCATTATCCTTGAATCCCCGCGGCGTGGATTAGTTTTCGGTAAAAAAGTGAAGTTCCATAAACGTTTTTTCCAGCTGGTCCGCACCTATCACGGCTACCTGTTCTCCTGGGGGATTATTTACACTTTCTGGTACCACCCGATGGAAAATACCGTAAGCCACCTTGCTGGTTTTTTCTACATGTTCCTGCTTCTGGCTCAATCCGTGCTGATTTTCAATCGTGCCCATCGTAACAAGTACTGGACCTTTTTCCTCGAGGCAATCGTGCTGGTTCATGGGACTCTGGTTGCAATTTATCAGGGCAACGGCCTCTGGCCGATGTTTGCATTCGGCTTTGGAGCCATGATTGTCCTCACACAGATGTACGGTATAGGGCTGAACACCTGGCAGCGCCGCGCACTGGCCGTAACCTTCCTTATCGGAGTATCCCTTTTTTATGGATTGAGCGGAAATCTGCAGGGGCTCAATGAGGTAATTCGCATACCTGCAATTGAATACCTGGCTGTCGGGGCGCTGTATCTACTATTCCTGGCAGGCAACGGCCTGTATACCCTGCTGCAAAGGCCGGCAGCCGTTCAGGCAGAAAAAACTGTGTAGAGACGACTTGTAGTGAAAGCTGGTCCGTTCAGATCGAGGCTGATTTGTTATGAACACGGTAATCTGGTGGATACGGCGTGATCTGCGCCTGTTTGATAACCCAACGCTGCAAACCGCACTTGAACAGGGAGCGGTTGTACCGTTGTTCATTATCGATCCACAGCTGTATTCATCAGTTTCAGACCGTCGGCGGCACTTTTTACTGAACGGTTTAAAGGCCCTGGATCACGATTTACGGGCTCGCGGCAGTCTCCTCATTTTGAAGAACGGACCACCTGAAAAGATCCTCCATAAAATCTTCTATGCCTCTCATGCGGTTAATATCTATGCTGAAGAGGACTATACCCCCTATGCCCGGCAGCGTGATAATAAAGTTGCCCACAGCCTTCCGCTAAAGCTGGTACAGGGCCAGCTTGTTCACCACCCGATGACAATTCGAAAGCCGGATGGAACACCGTATACCGTATTCACCCCTTTCAGCAAAACCTGGAAAGCGCTCCTGCCTGCCGGCCTGAAAACCCTGCCCGCACCGGCTGAGATTCCTTTTCCCGAAATCAAACTTCCATCTGATCCATTTCCTTCTGCGGAATCAGATCCGGGCTTTCCGGCCGGCGAACAACAGGCACTCCAGCGTTTGCAGGCCTTCACAGCAGCCCCCTGCGCTCCTGCTTTGTACGAATATGCCAGCGGGCGTGATCGGCTTGATCAGGAAGGCACTTCAGGACTCTCCCCTTATTTCCATTTCGGCATACTCAGCGTTCGCCAGGCTGTCGCAGCTGCCCGGCAGGCTTCCACTGCAGCAGCCGCACCGGGACAGCACGCCGGCGCAGAAGTTTGGATAAATGAATTGATCTGGCGAGAGTTCTACATCAGTATCCTGTATTACTTTCCCCGTGTTCTTCGGGGTAATTTCCGCAAGCAGTATGATGGCATCGTATGGAGCAACGACCAGGAACACTTTCAAGCCTGGAAGCAGGGAGAAACCGGGTATCCAATCGTAGATGCGGCAATGCGTCAGTTGGAAATGACAGGTTGGATGCACAACCGCGCCCGCATGATTACGGCCTCCTTCCTGGTAAAAGACCTGCTGATCGATTGGCGCTGGGGCGAGTCGTGGTTCCTGCAGAATCTGCTGGATGCCGATCTCGCAGCCAACAATGGCGGCTGGCAGTGGACCGCCGGTACAGGCACGGATGCCGCTCCCTATTTTCGTATCTTTAACCCTGTCCTGCAAAGCAGAAAATTCGATCCCCAGGGAGACTATATCCGCCGCTGGCTACCTGAGCTTGCTCATCTGCCATCAAAAACTATCCATACTCCCTGGCAAACAGGCAGCACTGTCAGCGGCTACCCCGCACCGATAGTTGACCATAAGGCAGCACGGGAACACACACTTCATGCCTTCAAAACCGCCCGTAATGAACAGAGGAGACATAATGACAGATCAATTTGATAAACAGAAGTATCTTAACCTCGAAACGTACCGAAAGAACAGCGCTGGTGTAAAGACACCGGTGTGGTTTGTCCAAGATGGGGAGAACCTATGGGTATGGACACAGGATAAGTCCGGAAAAGCCGGGCGAATTCGACGGAATAGCACTGTAAAAGTGGTTCCCTGCAAGGCCATGGGCGAGCCTGTTGGAACATGGGTGGAGGGTACTGCCACAGCCGACGCCTCACCTGAAGCCAGAACACACCTTATAAGATTAATGCGACAGAAATACGGGCTTGCTTTCCGCCTTTTTCATCTCTCAGGCCGACTGCGCAAAGAGGAATACACGACACTGCGAATCCAGCTCAGCGCACAATCAAAACTCTGAGATGCGAATATTGAAACTTGAACGGAGGACGTTTTTTACCTCAACCACAGCAATCTGCACCAATACATTCCCGCCGGACCAGGTCTAGAAGGATTTCTCACTCTAAACACAGGCTTTTTCTCTCTCCATCCATTTCCTGCCTGAAACGGATAGTGTCGTATGGTTTTCCCTTACCAGTGAGGAATGACACCTCAACCGGCTAAAATTGATAAGAATAATCCTGTTAATCGGAAAAGCTGATGACCAACCATCTTATCAACGAGAATTCCCCCTACCTGCTGCAGCATGCTTCCAATCCAGTGGACTGGTATCCCTGGAGCGAAGAGGCACTTCATAAAGCGCAGGATGAGGATAAACCCATCTTTCTCAGCATCGGCTATGCTGCCTGTCACTGGTGCCATGTCATGGCGCATGAATCATTCGAAAATTCTGCAACAGCTTCGCTGATGAATGAATTTTTTGTCAATATCAAGGTCGACCGCGAAGAGCGCCCGGACCTCGACAACATCTACATGCAGGCGGTAGTTGCCCTCACCGGGCAGGGCGGCTGGCCCATGAGTGTTTTCCTTACCCCGGATGGCCATCCTTTCTACGGTGGTACCTACTACCCTCCCGAACCACGCTACAACATGCCCTCTTTTCAGGATCTGCTGAATACCATCGCATCGCTGTGGTCCCAGGACAGAGCAAAACTTCTGGCAAACGCAGACGCACTTACTGATCTCTTGCAGCAAACCTTGCAGGATCAGCCTACCGGTGCGGTGGTCAATTCTGAACTACTTTCCGATGCGGTGACTGTCCTGGCAGAGTCCTACCAATGGAAAACCGGAGGTTGGGGGCATGCTCCAAAATTTCCGCATCCGATGGCGCTCGAATTTACGCTGCGCCAGGCTGCCCGTGGAAACGACACAGCACAGAAAATGGCTCTTCATTCACTGCGAACAATGGCCAGAGGAGGCATGTATGATGTACTCGGGGGTGGGTTTGCCCGCTATAGTGTAAACGCAAACTGGCAGATCCCTCACTTCGAAAAAATGCTCTACGACAATGCATTGCTGGCACGAGCCTATCTGCACGCCTATCTCCTGAGTGAAGACCTGTTTCTACGCGAGGTTTGTGAGAATACACTCGATTTCGTTCTGCGCGAGATGACCCACCCTGAAGGAGGTTTTTTCAGCAGTCTTGATGCTGATTCTGAAGGTATTGAAGGCAAATATTACACCTGGACAAAAGCCGAACTCCGGAATGCCATACCCGATCCCGCAGATCAGGAGCTGTTATTTACAGCGTTTGGTATCACTGACGAAGGTGATCTGGATGGCAGGAACTGCCTGCAGCAATCCCAAACCATCGAACAACTGGCTGATACGTTTCACACCACATCTGAAACAGTCGCCGGCCGGCTGTCCCAGCTTCGCCCCGACCTTTTCTCGATTCGATCAGAACGAACTCGTCCGGTCACTGATGACAAGGTCCTGGTATCCTGGAATGCGCTGATGATAACCTCCTTTGCCGAAGCCGGTCGATACCTGCAGCGGCCAGATTACGTTGAAGCAGCCCGAAAAAACGCCGGTTTCCTGTTGAAGGAGATGTACCTGGAAGGCCGCCTGCTGCGCTCGTGGCGCGAGGAAAAAGCACAACACAACGCATACCTCGAAGACTACGCAAGCCTTATCCTCGGCCTCCTGGCCCTTTATCAAACTACCCCGGATCCACACTGGTACCAGGCTGCACTGGACCTGGCAGAAGACATGCTCACCCATTTCAGTGATCCGGATGGCGGCTTTTTCGATACCCGCGCTGACCATGGTTTCCTGCTGCTGAGGCCAAAAGACACACAGGACAATGCCACGCCTTCCGGAAGTTCACTCGCTGCCACCGCCCTTTTGCATCTGGCTGCTTACCAGGGCAATAGAAATTGGCATCAGATCGCTGAACAGATGATTTCCACCATGGTCCCCGAAATAAAGCGTTACCCGAGCGCATTCGGTCAATGGCTATGCGCAGCCGACTTCTACATCGGCCCTGTCGATGAGGTTGCCATAATTGGACAATCGGATCATCCTCAATTTGAGGAACTGATCGGAATTCTCTGGAAGATTTTCCGACCCCGAATGATCGCAGCTTTTTCCACAAGCTTTCCCCCTCCCACTGATGCACCCGCCCTGCTCCAGAATCGCTCAATGCTTGAGGGCAAGCTGACCGCATACGTCTGCCGGAAATTTGTCTGTAAACAACCGGTGACTGGTGCTGCTGCCCTCGAAGCCCTACTGGATCAGGCTTGACCTTTTCACCGGCACGCTGCTCTACAGCACAACCTCTATTGGGAAATCCCTCACTCTTCTCTGTATTGGTGAGAAGGAAAAATTTTGCTGATCTTCTGCTTGAGTAAGATCCAGAATGTTCAATGTCTGCAAATCGTCAGCCTAATAATTTTAGAGGTGATAAGATTGGAAATATCCCCACAATTGGGTCAACAGGGGAAACACTGAAAGTGCTGCAATTCCTGATTTTATGTTTCCAACCGGTTAAAACAAGGAAGCAGCAAGGAGAACACGATGAGTTCTGCATCCGTCCAGCATATTGCCAAATCCTTTGGGCCTGTCCACGCTGTCAGGGATGTTACTTTTGAGATTGAGCCTGGAGAGATTTTTGGCATGCTGGGCCCTAACGGAGCCGGGAAAACAACAACCATCAGAATCATGCTCGATATCTTCAAAGCTGATTCCGGGACAGTAGAGATTTTTGGTGGTCCTATGAGTGAGTCGAAAAAGAATCGCATAGGTTACCTGCCGGAGGACCGAGGATTATATAAGGATCTCAAACTCGAACGAGTACTCCTCTACCTGGCATCTCTCAAAGGCCTTGACGAAACAACGGCCAAAGAGAGGCTATATCCAGCCCTTGAACAGTTCGATCTGTATCAACATCGTATGTTGAAAGTGCAGGAACTCAGCAAAGGGATGCAGCAGAAAGCTCAGTTGATCGCCACGATGCTTCATGACCCCGACCTGCTCATCCTGGATGAACCTTTCTCCGGGCTGGACCCGATCAACACACGCATGGTTAAAGCCCTGCTCGAGGAAAAAAGGGCGGCAGGTAAAACTATCGTTATGTCCACCCATCAGATGAACCAGGTTGAAGCCCTTTGCAACAGGATCGTTCTCATACATCAGGGAAACGGTCTACTTTACGGACAGGTGAACAAAATCAAGGAGCGGTTTTCCGGTAATACTGTGCTGGTAGAAGGGAAAGGAGATTTCTCCGCAATCCCTGGTGTACTCCATACACGTACTGAAAACGGACGGACATATCTCACCCTTGAATCAGGCCTCGATCCGCAGATTCTCCTGCAGCACATGGTAAACCAGCCTGATCTGGACCTCACACACTTTCAGGTCGAATCCCCGTCACTGGATGATATTTTTGTCAACGTTGTACAGGGCAAGGTGTCCAATTATGCGTAAGGTTTTTCTGATCGCCAGGCATGAATATATTCGGCGTTCACGGACACGTGCATTCCTGTTTGCCACAGTGGGAATGCCATTGATCTTTTCTGGTGCCATCCTGGCAATCGTTTTTATCATGATATCCGTTTTACAGACCTCCATTGGGATCGTTGATCACAGCGACTTTATCGATCTGGCATTGATTCAGCGGACAGATTCAGTATTCTCCCCGATAGCCGAGTATACACTCTATGAAGATACTGGAGCCGGAAAATCTGCCCTGGCAAGTGAAAAAATCAATGTTCTGGTTGAATTTCCCGATTCCTACCCCTCCCTTGAGCCTCTACTTATTTATACTCGCGATGGCTCCCTCTCAGAGGATACACGATCCGAAATTATGGATTTTCTCCGCACCCAGCTGGCAGAAACCCTCCCGGAAACACAAAAACAACGCATTCTGGAAGGTTGGGATTTTACAATTCAATCGCTGGACGGAACCAGAGTATACACACAGAATGAAACAATCACAGCCATATTCGTGCCATATGTAATCGGTTTTTTCTTTTTCCTCAGTATCATGATGTCCTCCAGCTATCTACTGCAGGCTGTAGCCGAGGAAAAGGAAAACCGCACTATAGAGGTAATCGTCACCTCAGTAAAACCACTCGAATTTATCGCAGGAAAAAGCCTGGGGCTTCTCTCACTGGCACTCACCCAGCTCCTCATCTGGCTGGGAGCGCTTACCGGTTTGCTCTTTGCCCTGTCCCGCAGTGGTGTTCTACAGCCGAATTTATCTCTGGATGGGGGTTATGTTAGTCTCCTGGTTCTGTTCTTTCTCCCCTCTTTTGCCCTTGCTGCAGGAATTATGATAGCTATAGGCAGCAGTGTTACCGAGGTACAGCAGGGCCAGCAAATGGCTGGAATCGTCAATTTGTTATTCATCGCCCCCTGGATGACATCAGCACTCGCTTTTTCCAATCCAAACAGCCCTCTGCTGATTGGAATGACATTGTTCCCAACAACCTCGATGCTGACCATTGCCCTCCGCTGGTCGAGCAGTATGATCCCTTCGTGGCAGATCATCCTCAGCCTGTTTATTCTCTGCTTTTCAGCATTGTTTTCCTTCTGGCTTTCCAGCAGGATTTTCCAGCTGGGTATGCTGCGATATGGTAAGCGCCTTACTTTCCGAAACATAACAAACTCGCTGCGCACATCACGATCCAACCCGGAAGAGGCAGCGCCATGAAGAATACTTTCCTTGTTGCCAGATTTGAATTCCAATCCATTCTGAGCAAGCGCTCTTTCTGGATTACCACATTCATCCTCCCCATCTTAATTCTCGGATTAACCTTTGGTTCCCAGCTGCTCTTTTCTGCATCAGAACACGAAACAAGCGCGGAACGGGGAACGATTCCCGGGATTCCCGCTAAAACCGGCCTTGTAGATCCTGCAGGGCTGCTGAGCCTGGAGGAAACCAGCGAAATATTCATCCATTATCCGAATGAAGAAGAAGCCCGCGCGGCACTGCGGCGTGGTGAGATCGAAACCTGCCTCCTGCTGCAAGGTTCATCCATCGAGTCCGGCCAGGTGGATTTGATCGTAAGAGAATACTCGCCACTCAAGCAAATATCACAAACCGCCTTGATGGAAACATTTCTCGATCAGAATCTGGTTACCGGCACTACCATGGCCGAATTACTGTCAGATCCTATGGGAAATGTACAGATGGAATCGTTATTACCTGGAACAGAATCCGGGGGCACCAGCTCTATTGAGAGTTCTTCTTTCTTAGTGCCCTATTTAATACTGTTTCTATTCTTCATGATGATCAGCATTTCAAGTGGTATGGCACTGCGGGCGGTCAGCAAGGAAAAAGAGAATAATACTGCGGAGATCCTGCTTGTTTGCCTCCGCCCGCGTGAACTGCTATCCGGGAAATTGATCGGCTTGAGTGCAATCACCCTCCTGCAAATCCTGATATGGTTCCTGGTTCTGAAGCTGGGCTCCCGTCAGCCACTGCCTTTCCTGGACCTCCCTGCGGGGTTCCAGCTTCCCAACACGCTAATTCTCTGGGGTATCCCATTCCTTATGGCTGGTTTTCTGATGTATGGTTCAGCCTTGATTGTTCTGGGCGTCCTTGCCCCAACGGCTCGTGAAGGAACCCAGTTCACTTTTATGGTTTACCTGCCGCTGATGGTGCCAATGATGCTGAATTCATTGTTCGTTACAGCACCTCAAAGCCCCCTGGTCACCTTTTTAAGCCTTTTTCCACCAACAGCACCACTTTCCATGGTAACCCGCCTTACAATTGTCCCTGTGCCGCTATGGGAGCTGGTAGGAAGCCTTGCCGGTGTGCTATTGGCCGCAGGCCTCCTTCTGCATACAGCAAGCCAGCTGTTCCGCGCTGATACACTGCTCTCTTCCGCATCATTGAACTTCAAACGCCTGCTAACTGAGCTCCTTGCGGTTCTCCGTCCAGGTACCACGCATTGATCGATGTAATGGTTGCAGCACAGTTACGATTTGTGTAGTATAGCCGGGAGAAAGGCTTCCTATATGGCCCATACTCCTGAAAAAATACCTTCTGCATCGCTGCTTTCGATCCTTCTGACTTTACTGGTCATTGTTGGAATCGGGTGGAATTACTGGCTGCCAACTGCAGAAGACTATCTCAATATGCAGACACAGGAGGGTTATCCACCTAATATCGACTTTTTTGCCTATTACAATGCAGGAAACCGATTTACAGATGGCGTAAATCCCTATTACTGGGCAGAAACGGATCCCACCGCTGAGAACTATTCGGATTTTATCTATCCCCCAACAATCCTGCCGGTTTTTAAGCTGCTTTGTACCTTCCCCTACGCTGCTGCCCGCTATCTTTGGGCAGGCTTCTACACATCGCTCTTCCTGCTGGCATTCCTTGCTATACGGCAGCTGGTACCTCCCGAAAACCGTGCTTTTTTCCTGTTGATTTGCAGTATTCTGGTGCTGACATCGTTCCCGTTGCTGCTTCACATCCGTAATGGGCAGATGGATATTGCCATGATCAGCCTGATTTTGCTGAGCTTTGCCCTGTATCATAAGGGCAGGATTCTGCCCGCTGCAGCGCTTCTGGCAATCGCTGCAGTTGTAAAGGTCAGTCCTGCTTTCCTGCTGATTTACTTTCTCCTCTATCGGCGCGATTTCCGCTTTACAGCCTGTTTCATCGCAGCAGCAGCTGTCTTGGTGTCCATATCCCTGTTCCAGGTGCCATCAGATCTATACCTGGATTATCTGCAAAATGTCCTCCCGTTTGTGTCCCGGGGGACGAGTTACTGGTTAAACCAATCGATCGTCAAGTTCCTTCCGGATGGCCACAACTTGTCCAGCCTTGTCTCTCTGGCTGGCCTGGGTGGCCTCAGCCTGTTCTACTTGCATCAATCCACCGTACAGACCCGTAGCGCGGTGAATCAACCAGTATTAAGAAGACCTGATCTGCAGGACTTCCTGCTTTTTTACCTGAATCTTCTTGTTATCCTCGCCTTTGCTGGAAAAATCTGGTCCATGGCTTACGTATGGATGATCCTTCCTTCTGCTTTCCTGCTCAACAGTCTCGTTCATAAAGCTGGTTCCATACGGTCCCTTATCCTTCCGACTGTGTGCATTCTCCTGATGAACAGTAAGGTATACGGGTATCCGGTATTGGACAGCCTGAACCTGTTCGGAAACCTGCTGATGGAGATATTCATCATTTTTCTGATTCTGAAACACTTTCCCCGTGAGAATCCTGCCTGATCGAATCATTTGTTTGCTTCCAGATTCCTCGATCCCGGATCATCGGCACTAACAGCTAAAGCCAAACCAGTAAAGAGAACCGGGGCCGTAAATAACATTTGCCTGGAAAATATCCTCTGACAAAGGATCGTAGACCAACGGATTTACTCTGAGAAAAGAAGGTGGGGAAATAACAGGTTCCCGCCAATCGAGGCCATCCGGGGAAGGATCGAGCCGAAGCCATTGTTGAGCAAGCACGGCTAAAACGTTGTAATCAGGCGTTCGGTGGTGGCAACCGGAATAGTAGAAGTATTCTTCTCGAAGTTGAAACAGGGTGTGTATGAACGTATACTCATCCCCGAAAAGAACGATAATGATCTGAGGAAAGATCACACACACCCGGGTTTTTTGGAGTACGGTGAAGGCGGAAAAAGATCCCGCTAATAACTACAATCCAACGGGCGCAAGTTATTATATGCTCACCGGTTTTCCCCATGAAAGAGGAACCGGGATTCGTCAGTCTCTCAAACGCAGAATCACCAATGCAGATTGTGCCATCAAACAACTGCCACGATACAGGATGCTGTCGTCGATATCGAAACGAGGGTTATGGTGCGGGCGCAGCTCTCCCGGCAGCTTTCCTCCCAGCATCATAAAAACAGAGGGGAAAGCATGACTGTACCAGGAAAAATCCTCAACGCCCATCATCGGCTCAAACTCAAACAGACTGTCCGAGCCAAATAGATCGGTACAAGTTTTGCGCAAGATGCCCACAAACCGTGGATCATTTTTCACTTCCGGGACATGAAAAGGGATCTCCAGCGTATAACTTCCACCCAGCACCTCAACGATTTTCAGTGCAGCCTCCAACTCCTTAACGAATATCCTGTACGTCTTCTCATCCAATGTACGAATAGTACCCGTCAGATGCAGTTCTTCAGGGATCACATTGGCGGTTGTTCCGCCTTCGATGGTCCCCACCGAGATCGTACCGGGGAGAGTAGGCGAAATCTTGCGGCCCCGGATGGCGTAAATTGCTGGCAGGACCTGGGAAGCGAGGAAAATCGGATCAATCGTCTGGTGAACCCAGGCATCATGGCCACCCTTGCCGTGAATCGTTGCACGGTACATGGCACCTGATGCCATGGCACCACCTGGAATGATGGCAAACTGACCGGCCGGGATTTCACTGATCACATGCAAGCCAAGCACAGCCCGCAGTCCGTCCAGCAGGCCGCTGTTGAGAAAATAGCGGGCTCCTGTGAGACTGTTCTCATCGGCGCGCTCCTCAGCTGGTTGAAAAATGCACAGCACTTTCCCAGGCAGATCCTGCTCAATGGATTTCAAGAACTGTACAACACCCAGCAGCATAGCCATATGGGCATCATGCCCGCATGCGTGCATTTTACCTTCATGAACGGAAGTATACGGTGTATTCGTCTCCTCACAAATGGGCAGCCCGTCCATATCCGCCCGCAGTGCTACCGTAGGACCAGTATCAGGGCCCAATTGAGCAAGAATTCCTGTCTTCCCGATTCCTGACTGATAGGAAACCCCCCACTCTTGCAGCCTTGCCTCAACAAAAGCAGAAGTTTTAAATTCTTCAAAGCCCAGTTCTGGTATTTGATGCAAATCCCTGCGCCAGGATCGAATGTCTTCTTTGTGGTCCTCAAACCATTGGATACTCATCGGAGCGTATCTTCCCTTTCAAGCCCCGGATGTAACGGCAGGGGCTGCTGCAGGTTCAGGCAATGTATCGAGTTCCTGTCCGCTCATGGCCTGTTTCAAGGCAAGCACAGATTCATGCCAGGGGATGAATATTTTTTCCAGCATGGAAACCGCCCAATAGAATATCAGACCGACAAGTGTGATAATCAGAATCGATGCCCATACATGCCGTGAATCAAGGCTGGCTGAAGAACCCTGGCTCATGATATACCCCAGCCCATGGTTTGAACCCAGCCATTCCGCCATCGTTACAGCCAGCACAGAGCTGGCGGAGGCAATTTTCAGGGCAGCGAAAGTCAATGGCATGGCTGTAAATATTCTGGCCTTCCAGAAAATATCCCATTCCGAAGCATTCAGACTTTTCATCAGTTCGATTTCAGAAGGGCTGATACTCTTTAAACCTGCGTGCGTATTTATCATTGTGGGGAAGAAGACAATGATAACGACAATCAACATCTTTATCCCCACATCCGTCCCAAAGACTGCATGCAGAATTTCACTCTCCTGAACAACCGGCATGTCAGCCAGAGTAAAACGGATGCGCAGAAGCAGCGGAGTAATAGCTGCCAGCGGAATGCTTCGCATAATCAGAAACGGAGGCATCATGGTTCGTTCAAGAGGTTTGATATAGACAAACAAGACAGCCAGAAGGACTGCAATCCCATTGCCAATAAAGAAACCAAAAACAGCAGCGGTAAGAGTTGAAGCGGCATGAGTCTGGAAATATGCCCATCCGCCGCGGCCATTGGGCGGCACATTGGTCAGAATATTTGCAATCCTGGAAGGACGTGGTGTAGCCATGGGTGAGAGTGCGTGCAGGCGTGGATCCCAGCCTGTGAGCTGTTCAACTATTAAAGAAATCGCATCCATAGTACCTTGATTTGCAAACAGGAACTCCCATGAAAGAAATATGAAAACAATGGCAATGATATTGATCCAGAAGCTTTTTTCTTCCCAGAACTTCTTTTGATTCATTGTCATGGTCAGGATTCCTTTACATACTTTCCCCATGGAACCAGCCATCTTTCCATGAGAAGGATCAGGCCATATACAAGCAGCGAAAGACCTGCGGAAGCAAACATCGCTGCCCACAGATCCGCTACTCTGCCGCTGAACATCAGAGAGACCATAAGTGCTCCCAGTCCTTCAATCGCATACATGTACTCACTGATAATGGCAGCCAGAATGGCGCCCGAGCCAGCAATCTTCAAAGCAATAAAGAGATATGGCAGGGCCCAGGGCAGCCGGACCTTCAGAAATATCTCCTTCCGGGAAGCGTTCAGAGAATGCATAAGTTCAACCGAAGTTGCATTAACCGATGTGAATCCCTGGACCATGTTGATCAGGATCGGGAAGAAGGTAGAAAAGGCAATGATGGTTATCTTTGAACTGAAACCGGGGCCCATCAAACCGGTCAGGATAGGCAGCAGCGCCAGCAGCGGCAAACTTCTGAGAATAAGAGCATACGGGTAAACTGTTTTTGCAAAAGTGCGATTATATACAAATCCGATCGCAACCAGAATCCCAATGGTTGTACCAATCAATAACCCGGTAAAAGCTTCCAGTATTGTCACTTTTGCCCCTCGCCAGATGATCGGCGCAATTACAACTATCTGCCGGATAATCAATGAGGGTTTGGGTAAAACGAACTGCAGTGAATCTCCTATAACAAACTCCCAGAAGAGAAACAGGAACAGCAGAAAAACCGTTGGCAAGGCGATTTGAGTACGTTTCTTTCGACGCGCTTCCCGCTCGAGGATCTCTTTGTTAGATAACGACATGGATCACTCCAACGACATGAAACTGAAAGGACGGCCTCATAACTGCAAATCCTTTTCTGCAGCCTCCTGCGTTATTCGGGCGAGCATTTTCCGGATTTCATTGGTATAGGCAAAGCACTCCTCAGACTGCTTCAACGCCAGCTTTCTGGGTCGTGGCATGTCAATGTTAATATCGGCAATCAACGATCCAGGATGTGTTGAAAGGACAAGGACACGATCAGACAGAAAAACAGCTTCTTCAATTGAATGGGTGACAAAAACAACACTGGCTTTGGTTTCATCCCAGATGCGCAGCAGTTCAATATTCATCCTGTCGCGTGTGATTTCATCCAGAGCAGCGAACGGTTCATCCATGAAGATCAGCGGCGGACTGGTAATAAGGGCGCGAGCCAGCGAGGCGCGATGCCGCATGCCACCTGAAAGCTGATTAGGAGAGGCTTTTTCAAAGCCTGATAAACCTACAAGATTCAATAGTTCCATGGCTTTCTGTCTGGCTTCATTCGGGTCTGTTTTCTGATTAATTTCCAACGGAAGCTGTATATTCTTCAGGACCGATCGCCAAGGGAAAAGGACTGCATCCTGAAATACAAACGAATACATTCTGTCCTTGCGCGCTTCGGTTGGCGTCTTTCCGCACACTTCTATTGAGCCTTCCTCAGGGAACAACAGCCCACCGATCAATCGTAAAATGGTGGACTTTCCACAGCCCGAAGGCCCAATCACAGATACAAACTCACGTTCTCCGATTTCAAAGCTGATATCTTTGAGAGCCAGGAATGGTTCATTATCAATAATAAATTCCTTGGAAATGTTTCTTACAACAACGCTGGCCATACCGGGAATGTCCTTTTCTGCTTTTTATATTATGCCTGATCCCGCCTCTGCTGAAATAATAATTAAACAGTTTATTCCGACGTGGGTTGTCACCGCTCATCTGATTTGAGTGTGCATTGTATACGGGTACCAGGTGCAATTAACCTGGCCAGGTCAGGCGCAAGGTCTGCCTGTCAAGAAGAGTCTCCTCCCTCAACAGGCAGACACGAGAACAATCTGTTTTACTACCGCAGTTCTATCATGTCAGATCTATCTGCGGTTCACTGGCTATAACACTCTTATTACGGAAAAACTATCCATAGACTGCTTTGAGTACATCCAAGGTCACAAAATCTTCGACCTTGGGGACAGTTTCGAGTTCGCCCATGTCGTTCAGAATCCGGATCGCATTCTCCCAATCATCAAGATTAGCATACAGCAAACCCTTCTCATCCGTCAGAGGTGATTCGATGTAAGGAATCTGGTCCTGGCACTGGATTACCTGATGCTCTGCTTTGGTCCCAAAATCAGCTTCCAGCCTGCTTGCGATGTCATCAGCCATCACCTGGCAGTTGGAATTACAATATTCCCACCCCTTGATGGTTGAGCTTAACCAGTTCTTGACGATATCGAAGTTATCTTCAAGATAGTCAGGCTTTACAGCATAGAAGTTGCCCGGGACTCGATAACCCCAGTCGTAGGAGTCAATCACACCAACATCATAACCCTGAGCACGGATAAGCCCGGGTTGATTCGTGAGGAAGCACCAGTATGCATCAATGGTACCGTCAAACAGAGGACTTGGGTCATAGCCCACATTGACAACCTCGAAGTCGTTCTCCGGATCAACACCGGCTTCAGCACACATCACAGACCATGGCAGATTGACTCCACCTTGAATACCAACCCTTTTTCCGACCAGTGAGACTGGCCCGTCAGTAAATTCATTGACAGCGTTACCTTCCAGGTCTGTTTTGACATACATCAACCCTGCCGGGCTGCGCTGGAAGAACGTGGCAAAGGTAACTATCTGGGAACCCTGGCTGATAATCTTTACCAGGTCTACTGAGGAGGCCATCTCACCAATTTCAGTATCTCCGGAATCCAGAACGGCACCGCCAAGAATACCAGGGCCACCGGGGAGGATCTCCATCTCCAGGCCTGCTTCTTCGTAGTAACCCTCAGACATGGCAGCGTAGATACCACCGTTCTGAACATCAGGGATCCAGGATGGCTGGAATCGTACATGCACTGGGCCAGTACTTTTAGGGGTACAACCCGAGAGCAGCGAACCAGTGGACATGGCCAGCATGCTGACTGCACTTACTGCTGCGGATCCCTTCAGGAAATCACGTCTTGAAATACGGTTTACTTCTTTGCTCTCCTTCATCTAACTCTCCTTATATTATTTCTTTCAAATTGATATCGGAGTAATCTTCGAACCGGCAAGTATTGGGCAATGTGGAGAATTCTGTTCTACCGTCTCAGTCATTCTCTCCTTTCCACAAAATACCTTCCTGTAGACTGTACAAGGACTTTATCTGGTTGGTATTAAACCAATACCAGGAATGTAAAAAAGGACATATTGAAAAATGACCCTGTCCGGGCGATATCAACTATGCCCCTCTTACTGCAAACTCTGCTCCTTTTGTTGTTGCCATTCACTCATGTGTACTTTTGTTCATGACTGAACAATACTATGCCCCATCATAGATTTTTTTACCGGGAATGTCAAGCAAACCCCGCCAACAT
>JAFGNH010000025.1 GCA_016927115.1 Anaerolineales bacterium
ATCTGACATGCTTCTCTTGTCAAAATGAGCGTTTCGATGCAAACTAATTGGAATAGCAACTCATCGATCCACTATCATCGGTACCCCAGTTCCTAACCATTTGAGGAGGTTCAATTCATGTCACTAAAGACCCGCAGACCCGTTCCATCCGATATCGAGATTGCCCAGGAAGCAGAAATCAGCCCGATCCTTGAGGTTGCAGCCAAAATGGGCCTGAACGAAGATGACCTTGATCTTTATGGCAAATATAAGGCTAAAGTGCATCTTGACGTCCTGAAAAAATTCGCTGATCGCCCTCAGGGAAAATATATCGATGTGACAGCAATCACCCCCACACCACTCGGAGAAGGGAAAACCACCACAACCGTGGGCTTAACCCAGGCAATGGGTGAGGAACTTGGTTTGAATGCTGTGGCCTGCATCCGCCAGCCGAGTATGGGCCCAACCTTTAATATCAAGGGAGGGGCTGCAGGTGGTGGTTACAGCCAGATCATTCCTATGGAAGATTTTAACCTGCATTTGACGGGGGATCTCCATGCCATAACCGTTGCTCACAATCTCGTTGCAGCAGCACTGGATACACGCTTGTATCATGAAAGCCGCCAATCTGATGAAGCCCTCCAGAAGAGAGGTGTTACCCGCATCGATATTGATCCCGATACGATCACCTGGAATCGTGTGGTCGATGTCTGCGACCGTTCACTGCGGAAAATCAAAGTTGGTTTAAATGATGACAAAATGAAAGATGGTTCCCCAAGCCCGATTTTCCCGCGCGAAACCGGCTATGATATTTCTGTTGCCAGTGAGTTGATGGCTATTCTCGCTCTGACCACGAGCCTGAAAGACCTGCGTGAACGGGTTTCCAAAGTTGTGGTGGCGATGGATAAGAAGGGCAAACCGGTAACCCTGGAGATGCTTGGCATTGCAGGCGCCGTGACAGTTCTGCTGAAGGATGCCATCATGCCAAACCTGATGCAGACTCTCGAGGGCCAGCCGGCATTCGTACATGCCGGGCCGTTTGCAAACATCGCTCATGGGAACTCTTCCATCATCGCAGATATGATTGCACTAAAATGTGCAGATTACGTTGTGACCGAGTCGGGGTTTGGTGCTGATATCGGCATGGAAAAATTCTTCGATATCAAATGCCGCTACTCCGGACTGATCCCGAATGTGGTTGTGTTGGTGGCCACTGTACGTGCTTTAAAGATGCACGGTGGTGGACCAACCGTGAAACCAGGTGCACCGCTGGCGAAGGAATATGTGGAAGAAAACCTTGACCTTCTCAAAGCGGGTCTCCCAAATCTGGGCGCTCACATCAAGAATGCTCTGCGGTTCGGCATTCCTGTGGTCGTCGCAGTTAACGGCTTCAAGGATGACACGCAGGCTGAATTGGAGATGGTCCGTGATTATGCACTGGAGAAGGGCGCACTGGATGCTGTTGTGACAACCCACTGGGCGGATGCTGGTGCGGGTGCGAAAAAACTGGCAAAAGCTGTGGTGAAAGCCTGTGATGCCCCGAGCAATTTCGAATTTCTCTATCCCCTCAGTATGAGCATCAAGGAAAAGATTGAAAAGATAGCTACCGAGATCTACGGTGCTGATGGCGTGAAGTATGATCCGTTGGCGGAAGAACAGATCGCAAAGTATGAAGAAGCCGGATTTGGCGGCCTGCCGATCTGTATGGCCAAGACGCATCTCAGCCTGAGCCATGACCCGAATTTGAAAGGTGTGCCAACCGGATTTACCTTGCCGGTCCGCGAAGTCCGCGCCAGTGTTGGTGCGGGTTTCATCTATCCGCTGATCGGTACAATGAGCACAATGCCTGGTCTGGCAACGTATGCTGCTTTTATGAAGATCGATATCGATACAGAGACAGGTAAAATCACGGGCCTGTCATAGTACTCGATCTGCATTCTGCTGAGCAAAACAGGCTGTCCCGGAATTCCAGGGACAGCCTGTTTATTATTCGACACATCGATGAAAGAATCGGGTAATTATGGAACGATCAACTGCCCGTTGTTCGCTGCGGAAGGAATGTGTTCTGGCTTCTTTCCTCTGGCAAAAAAGGTGGGGACATAGAGGATTCTGGTTCCATCAAGCCATGCTTTTCGCTCCAGCTCAGCATAGAAGGTAGTTTCATCCGGAGAGAGAATCCCAGACAGATCAGAGATTAATGTCTCCCATTCAGAAGTAAACTCCGCTGGCAGTGAAAAATCCGTTGTCCATTCACCTCCGATCACACCTGTTTTAACAGAATTCAAACCGGAAACGGAGAGAAGGGAACGCAGTTTTCTTCCCAATTCAGGATCGCAGCCCTGTTTGCGGAGTGCGTCCTGTTGGAGCCCCCCCAGCGCTTCCAGTGGTGAGGGGTAATCGATTCTTCCCCCATAGTCAGGTTCTGCGAAGAGAATCAAAGACTTTCCGGGCTTCAATACACGGATCATCTCTTGGAGAGCTGTCTGTGGATTGTGCAGCCAGAGCAGCAGGAAGTGGCAGCAAACAAGATCAAAGCTGTCGGAAGGAAATGGAATCCTGAAAGCATCGGCGGAAATGTAGGATGGCCCTGGGGATACCTTCGTTGCCAATCGGATATCATCGAGCAGGATGTCTATCCCGAACACATTGCCAGGCAGTTCCATTGTAACAACGCCTGTGCCGCATCCGACATCCAGTGTTCGCTCCGGTACCGGCTGACATTCAGCCAGCAGGTACTCACGTATCTGCTGTGTCCACACTGCTTGAGCCGTGTAGCGGCTATGTCGCCGATCAGGTGTATCCATGTGCTTCTCCGGGTAAAAAAGACAGGTCCAACCCGTAATTCAGGGAGGGACCTGTTGCACTTTGAAAACGAGTGATCAGGATCGGGAGCATGCCTTCTGCCAGATGTCCTCCCATGGATCACGCAGGATATTGCCAAGGATTTCATTAATCCCCTGTGTGGGAAGAACATCACCGTCTGGTTCAATATACAGCCAGGCCCGGCCAGCTCCCTGGGGCACATCCTCCAATTCGATTGCGATTGGATTGGAGGAGGAGTAGGGTGCTGTAATATCCCAGATCAGATCCATTTCAAGTTGTGCTGCCATTTCACGGGCTTGCTCCAGAACCCGAATATACTCGGGTGAAGAATCCGTACTGGACAGAGATATGGCGGGGACACCCATGCCTTCAAGCAGGTGCAGCTGGCGATCAATATCCTCCCAGTTTGTATTGCTGATAGTGAGGTGGACTGCGGTAAAAATATCAGAAGCCAATGCCTGTTTGAGGCCTTCACGACTCTTCGTATCCTCCGGGAGCAGGACAACCAGCAGATGGTCCAGGCCGGCCTGGGCAAGCTGTTCGAGATAGTCCGGGTCTGCCAGGCGCTGCGCCTGGGTAAGAACACCGGTAACCTGTCCGAGGTCTTCAGCATGCTGGATCAGGGCTACCAGGTCGCTGCGACGCGTAGGTTCGCCGCCTGTGAAGACCACATGTGGAATACCGGCATCCCATGCGAGATCCAGGACCCGTTTCCACTCTTCTGTGCTGAGGACACGATCGACGCGCTGGCGAGCAAGCGAATCAAGTATTCCATCAGGATCGAGCTCATAAGTTAGTGCAAGATCCAGCCTGTATGGAGCACTTGGAAGATGCGCGTAAGGCTCATTACGATCCAACCCCAGGAAGGTAACCGGGTCTACATCCGGGAAAGTTGCCAGGGTAACGATGCGCTGGCGGATGGTTTCCTGGTCGTGCTCTGATTCCTGCTTCGAAACACGATAGCGGCGGCTAACGGTCCTCGCCGCTGATTTTGTGTCCTGCCCCTGAACGATTTCATACGCATGTGCTGCAGCAGTCTGGTTCAGATGGAGGACAGTGGCAGCGTTAACGATCAGCAGTCCCTGCCCATCCTGTTCGATGCGGAGGTGAAGTCGATAGGGGATGGTCGAATCGGGCGGTGCCTGGTAATGATAAACCCCAGGCTGGATTGGTTCCGGAGGGGCACCGAAAAGTTTATCTAATATAAAGGCCATTCAGGACTCCCTTCAACGTGGTCAGCTGTGGCTGACCAATTCTGTGATCGGTATTTGCGGCTGTATTGTTTTTAAGGCGAGCGGACAGCCACCGCCGCACGTTGATAGCAGCTGACACTCATAGCAGGCTTCCGGCACGTATTTCCGATCGCGCAACCAGAGCGCCAGGTCATGGTTCCAGATTTCTTCCCATTGCTGTTCAAGGATATTTCCCATCGTGCTGTAGAAGGATTGGCAAGGAATCACGGAGCCATCTGGTTCCACACACATGTTGTAGCGTGCTGCTGTACAGCTTTTCACGCCCAGCTCCATCTGGACCGGATCAAAATGACAGTACTGAGTGGGGGTATACCACACCAGGCGCTGGCCATTCCGATCTATAGCTGTGCGTACCTGCTGAAGCAGATCGTGCAACTCCTCCTCATGAAGGCCGGATCCTACTTTTCGCCCCTTTCCGGAATAAATCAGGGAATTCAACCCAACCGTGGGGACGCCCAGCTCTGCCAGAAACTCGATAGTAGGAAGAATGGTGTGTTTATTCTCCGTGAGCAGTGTCGTGTTGGTCATCAGATATAAACCTGCCTTGATCGCACTTCGGATGCCCGCAACTGTCTCCTCCCACGCCCCCTTGCTGCGGACCATACGATCATGTATAGCAGCATCTGCTGATTCAAGTGTAATCTGGACATGGTCCAATCCTGCATCGATAAGTTCCTGCAGGTACACGGGATTGGAGAGGCGACGGCCGTTGGTAAGGAGGCCGGTTATCTGCCCTTGTTGCTGGGCATAGGCAATCAGCTGCGGTAAATCATCGCGAAGGGTTGCTTCTCCTCCCGTAAAGATGATATGTGGGATACCCTGATCCCAGGCGATCCGGATGACCTTTTTCCAGGAATCGGTATCCATCTCCGGGTATGATCTTGGGCGGGCGTTGTAGCAGTGGGCGCAGTCGTTATTACAGCGGTAAGTGACCGCCAGGTCCAGCCGATATGGTGCACTGGGTGACTGGCTGAAGGGCTGGAGGATTTCCAGATTGAGATCGTGGATGGGGCAGGCACCATCCGGCCGGATCAATTCCTCCACCAGTTCGGCTGTTCCTTTAAAGTCCCGGATGGCTGCATCAGCAGAAATCTTATACTTGTGTTTGATCCATTGAACGGCATCCTTGACTGAAAAACCTTCCAAATGCAGCCATGCCATGGAAGCTGCCGTCGGGTTGAGATGGTAGGCTTTTGCTGCGTCTACCAGCAGGAGTCCCTCTCCGGAAGGTTCAATCCGGAGGTGGACTTTGGCTTTACTGTCGGCGGATACACGATCGTAGCTGTGAGTACCGGCAGCTGGTGTGAGCTGCATCCGCCCGGGCGAAGAATTTTCCTTCTTCGCAAAGGGAAACTTCATCGACCGCCTCCAGCACAGGCGCAGGCACAGCCTGCGCATGCACAGGCACATGCACAACTGCTGCCACCACCACCGCCACTGCTTCGATACCCCCCAGAGGAGGTTTTGGGTACGGGATTGGTCTTCTTGGTGATGCCGTTGGTGAAGTTCGTCAGATTGGATACGATATTGCCGGCGGTGTTCTGGACCCCACCGACAACAGAAGCTGCAAATGCGGATCCTGGCAGTGTGGGTAGATTAACTCGGCCACCCATACCTGTGGATGCAGTGACCGAACCGGGAGTGCTGGACTTGCCGCCACCGGCTCCACCGATGGAACTTGTACCTCCACGGTACGATGGCCGGAAGGCTCCCCACCACATCGGCACGTAGACCGGGCCTGTACGGAAGGTTTTTTCTGTGCGATCTGCAAAATCGCGGTCGAGCATGGTCCATTCAAGTGTATCTGCGTAGCGCTCTGAACGTACTTCAGGGGTCTCCGCATTTTCCACCATTTCCCAGGCTTTATCTACAATAGACTGATAATATTTTTTGGTTTCCTTAAGGCTGAAGCCTTTCATTTTCTTCTGAACTGACTTGATCGTCGTTGTAAACATGGCTTGAAGCGCCACGTCTCTACTTACCTTTTTCTCATTAACTATGGCGTCCAGGAATTCCTTTTCATATGTTCGTAAATCTTCAGGGATAGTATCGGTTTTCTCTACTTTCAGTGGATCTTCCGATACAACGCGAGCGGCACCCTTTTTAACCAGACTGAAAAGGATCATCGTCAGGATGGTATTCAGAGGTTTTTCAAGCAGAATGGCTGATTCTACTGCAGTCAAGCCACGTTTGATGCCGTGGCCTTCAATTGCGATTTTCGGGGGAAGGTACTGCATTCGTCGTTTTCGGTCAGCCCTGACGGCCAGAGTGATAAAGCCGATGATCAACAGGAAGAATCCAGAAAAGCAGCAGAGAGCAGTAAGTGCATCAGAGTCTAGTCCGAGTCGCTGGCTGACAGTTGGTGTCTGGATATTCGCACTGGGAACAACGGCCATCGGAAAAGAAGCGCCGAAAACGTAGGGTGTGTAGGCATTGCCGGTTTGGTTGCGCCAGACATACAGCACGCGCCCATCCCCATCAAATCCAGTAACCGGCTCAGATTGCGGCCAACCTTTTGGAGGATCAAAATAGAACGGCTCCTCTGGCTCGATACCTGGAGGGAGGTGGAAGGATACTGTTAGATCAGTTGTGCCGGAAACATATTCCTCTCCAAACCAGGTGGGAGCGAACATGACACTGGCGTAGTCCTTCTGATCGGCAGTGTACAGCATATCCTGAATTCCGGTAGCGGTCATCGTGACGGTGCCGGTTTGTCCTGGTTGGATGGCGTTTGCGCCCAGACCGAGCTCGATGCCGTCCACATAAGCCGAATAGGCAATATGGGATATTGTGTTCCCGTTGACCTGGGCTGAGATACTGTTGAGGCTGTAATTTTCAGTGGGCATGCCCACGTCAATGTAATCGATCGGGTCTGCCCAGGTATTGTTGGTGAAAACTAACACATAGTCCAACCGGGCAGAGCCATCAGTTTCGATATAAAGGTCTACCCGCAATTCATCCAGGCTGAATGAGTATGTTTGTGCGAACACAGGCATACTTGCAGGCAGAAAGAGTAAGAGGACAACAATTACGCTGAGGATCAATTTTCTGACCATAAGATCTCCTGATAGAAAAAACCAGCTCCGGCAGAAAGGAAGCCGCTGCCGGGATACTGAATCAAGTTACCATTTTGGCTCTTCGGTGAGCTGGTAGCTGGAACCGCAGTAGGGGCAGTTGACTACCGGAGCTCCCGCCAGCATGGTTATATGTTCACTGCTTAAAGTCCCCCCGCAGCTTTTGCAGGTCATGGTTTCCAGATTTACATCCCCAGAAAGTTCAATCTGTTGTGTAATCTGGACCTGTTGCTTTTCTGCCTTGGCTTTCCTGCCGACAAGCCAGATAGTTACAAATCCAACTAACAGTAAGACAATACCCACCAGGATATTGCCGATATTTCCATTTTCACCGAATGCTGCAAGAACAAAAAGCACACCAAACAGAATCACAATGGCGGCAAAAATATTAGCAATCAATTTTCCAGCAGACATTCCTCCTCCTGACATATAAACCTGAATTTGAAATCAGCCCCACTATAGCAAACACTTGTTTTGAATACAAATGCGGATACCTTTTTATCCATTCAGGTATCTTCCAGACTTGCCACCTGATTGTATACTGCAATAATACAATCTATTCTCCATCTGTCTGACACTCAGCCGACAACTGATAGGTTCCGAGTTACAGGGAGATCAGTAAGAACCTTCAATGTTGCTGAGGGTTATTACCAAGGCAGGATTTGAACAATTAGGCAACCTGTCTGAATGTATGATATCACTCATATGGATTTGTCTTGACCTGATTGGCCAGGTCATTACAATTGGGCATGGAGGATCGAATGCTTGCAAACTGGATTACACTTTCAAGATATCCTTTGTTATTGATTTTCATTGTTTTGATTTACTCCCGTAATGCAGCAGCCACACTGGTTTCTGTACCGCTGCTGTTGATCGCAATTCTTCTGGATTCGGTCGATGGCTATATTGCTCGTTCGAATAAAATCACGAGCATGATGGGAAGTGTGCTTGATATTGCCCTCGACCGGACGTATGAACTTGTGCTGTGGATTATTCTGCTGCATCTGGGTATGGTACCGGTGGCGATTCCGTTGATAGTCGTGATTCGAACCGTGATGACTGATGCGCTTCGCAGCCTCGGCGTGAGTGAAGGGAAGCGTCCATTCGATCAACAGGAGGGCAGTCTGGGATCATTTCTAGTAAAATCGCCCTGGATGAGATCAAGCTACGGCTTCAGTAAGATCCTGGCATTCTGTGGGCTAACGCTTGCGTATGCTTTTTCGCTGATGCCTGAGCATAGCTGGGCACAGCAAAATGCAGCCTTATTTAAGGATATCTTTGTTGTAGCAGCTTGGATTGCTGCCATGTTATGTGTTGTGCGCGGACTGCCTGTTGTTGTGACCTATGGGAAGCTGCTTTTCAGCGAGAAGCATGATTGAGAGGATCCCGGTATGGATGTAAACACCATTGCAAAGAGTTCACTTGGTCCTATAGCAGCATTTACACTTGCCAGAATTCTGCCGAGGAGCTTTGCTTTCTGGATGGCCGATCGCATAACGGCTCATCTTTCCCGAAATCAATCCAGTGAAATGGTACAGGCAATCCGCTCGAATCAGGCGGTAGTACAGTCGTTGGAAGAGGGCGATCCTGTATTGGATAAGGCTGTCTGGAATGTGCTGAGACATGCAGGGCGATGCCAGGTTGACCTCTACAAAGCTATCGGAGCTGGTCCCCGGGCGCTTTTACGTTCCTGTAAGATGGAAAACAGCCTGGCAGAAGGGCTGGACTACTGCCGGGAGAGCAAGCGCGGGCTGGTTGTTGTTGGGGCTCATATGAGCAATTTTGATATGTTCCTGTTATCAATTCACAGCAGGGGGATTAAAGCACAGGTACTTTCCTATCCAAATCCGCAGGGAAGCTACCGGGTACAGAACCGTATCAGGAAGAAGTTCGGTGTGGATCTGGCTCCTACTTCGATGAAAAGCCTGCGTACTGCCTTCCGGACTCTTTCATCCGGGGGCATTGTTGCTACCGGGGTTGACCGGCCAGGACTTGGAGGAGAGCCACTGAAGTTTTTTGGCAGGCAGGTTGTATTACCGGTTGGGCATGCACGTCTGGCTGTCCGCACCGGATCTCCGATCCTTGCTGGTGTGGTTCAAAGCAATGGTTGGGGGAAATACCAAGCAATCGGATCCCCTTTGTTTGAGCCAGAATCCAGCGGCGATGAACATCAGGATACCCTGGATCTTGCCCAGCGAGTTCTGCAGTGGTTTGAAGATTGTATTCGGGAGAGACCTGAGGAATGGCTCATGTTTTATCCGGTGTGGGAAGAAACGGGATAACCCGTCTGAGGGATTGAGGATAAAATGGGGAATAGCAGCAATAAGGTTTCCGGTACCCGTTAAACCGGGAAATATTTCTGTATTGGATCTTCGGGAAGAATCAACCCATCCATGTTTTTTCATAGAGGTGAGCGATGGAACAGACCGATGATTTGAAGCAAAAGGCAGAAGAACTGCGTGAGCAGCTTCTCTATCATAATTATCGCTATCACGTACTTGCAAATCCGATTATCAGTGATTATGAGTACGATCAGATGCTTCGTGAACTGCAGGAACTGGAACATGATCACCCTGAACTGATAACACCTGACTCCCCAACACAGAGAGTAGGGGGCGAGCCGGCAGAGAAATTTGAGAGAGTACCTCATCCAGCACCTATTCTCAGCCTGGCGAATGCTTTCAGCAAGGAGGAAGTTTCTGCCTGGCTGGATAGGATCACCCGCCTTGATCCACAGGTCGCGGAAGAGGCATTTGTCGTCGAACCAAAACTGGATGGATTGACCGTAGTCCTGCATTATGAACAGGGTGTTTTCGTCCTCGGCACCACCCGGGGGGATGGCGAATTTGGTGAAGATATCACATCCAATCTACGCACAGTACGCTCGCTGCCGCTTCGAATTCCTGTCGGGCAGAGGACGATCGAAGTACCTGACCGGCTTGTGGTTCGCGGTGAAGTGGTGATTTTCCATGAAGACTTTATACGATTGAATTCAGAACGCAGGCAGGCAGGCGAGAAGGAGTACCTCAATCCACGCAATACTGCCAGTGGCGCACTGCGACAGCTGGACCCGTCAATCACGGCACAGCGGCCCTTGAGTTTGCTGTGTTATGCCATTGTAGACAGTGATGGTGATGTACCAACAACTCAGTGGGAACTGCTTTCCTATCTCCGGGAACTCGGTTTTCCTGTAACTGAGGAATCAAAATACTGCCGGGATCTTCAGGAAGTATTCCAGGTGATCGATAAATTCTCTGAAGAGCGGGGAAACCTTCCTTATGAAGTGGATGGGATGGTGATTAAGTTAAACGATCTCCCGCTGGCTGCTGTACTCGGTTTCGTTGGGAAGGACCCCCGTGGGGCGATTGCGTATAAATTTCCTGCCCAGGTAGTGACTACCTATCTTGAAAACATTGAAGTCAATGTAGGGCGCACCGGTGTTTTAACACCTTATGCCGTACTGGAGCCGGTGGAGATTGGTGGTGTTGTCGTACGCCAGGCCACGCTGCATAATTTTGAATTTATCGGCGACAAGGATATTCGCGTGGGTGACCGCGTTGAGGTGAAACGAGCCGGAGATGTCATCCCGTACATTATCGGCCCTGTAACAGCAGCAAGATCCGGTAAAGAAGTTCCCTATACAGAACCTGAACGTTGCCCTTCGTGTGGAGAATTGCTGGAAAAGGTGAAGGGGGAAGTTGCGCTTTACTGTGTGAATGCAGCCTGCCCCAGCCAGTTGATCCGAAATATCGAACATTTTGCCTCACGCGGCGCGATGGATATTGAAGGCCTGGGCATCAAGATAGCGGTCCAGCTTGTGGAAAGCGGTGCGGTGAGAGACGCATCAGATTTGTATACATTAACTATGGAAGATCTCCTGCAGTTGGAGGGCTTTGGCGAGAAGAAGGCGGCCAACCTGCTGCAGGCGCTTGAACATACAAAAGAGCGCTCGCTTTCCCGGCTGATTAATGCACTAGGTATACGTGGTATTGGAGAAGTTACTGCTTCGGACCTGGCACGATCTTTCCTTTCCCTGGACAGGCTGAAGCTGGTGCAGGAGGAGGAGCTGGAGAAGATCGAGGGAATCGGCCCGAATATCTCCACTGCTGTAGTGGATTGGTTTGCCCAGCCGCGCAATAAGAGCATGCTCGGAAAGCTGAAAGAAGCAGGGGTCTGGCCTGAAGAGAAACCGGCAGAAGGAACACAGGATCAGCCCTTAAGCGGGTCAACGTTTGTTATTACCGGAACCCTGTCGGGTATAACACGTGATGAAGCAAGAGAGTTGATTGAGGAACGTGGAGGAAAAGTTACAAGTTCTGTGAGCACAAAAACCTCATATCTTGTGGCTGGAGAATCCCCGGGATCGAAACTAGCGAAAGCGCAGGAGTTGGGGATCCCTGTGCTTGATTTATCCGGACTGCAGCGACTGGCCGGGATTGAATAGAAGCGGGAAGTATTCCGGAAGGTTTAGCCAGATTTTTCTCAACTGCAGAACAAATCGGACAGGTAAAGGAAAAATGAAGGAAAAAAACCGCGTTTTTTTTCAAAAAAGTAATTACAGGGATCAGCCGTGACCGATCTGATCCTGAAACCCGGACGAGAACGTTCTGTTCTCAACCGCCATCCATGGATATTTTCCGGTGCCGTAGCAAAACTTGAGGGAGATGTTCTCTCCGGTGGCACTACAGAAGTACTTTCATCTGAGGGTGAATGGCTTGCCCGCGGTGCCTATTCACCCCATTCAAAAATCCGGCTACGGATCTGGACCTGGGAGCAGAACCAGTTAATTGATGAGCAATTCTTCAGATCCCGCATCCTGCGGGCTGCTTCCCTGCGAAGTGATTGGCTGCAGAAGGATGGTGTCAAATCATACCGGCTTTTCTATGCTGAATCAGATGGTCTGCCAGGCCTTATTGTGGATCGATATCAAGATTTTCTGGTGCTGCAGTTCCTCTCAGCAGGGCCGGAATATTGGCGAGAGACTATTCTGGATATGCTCTTCGAAATTCCCGATGTCTCGGGCATTTATGAGCGATCAGATGTGGAGGTTCGCAAATTGGAGGGGCTGGAGCTGCGGACAGGTCTTTGCAGGGGGAAGGAGCCCGGGCAGGATCTGTTGCTGGAAGAAGGATTTCTGAAAATCAGGGTAGATATTAAAAACGGTCATAAAACAGGTTTTTACCTGGACCAGCGTGAACATAGACGCTTGATCCACGATCTGCCAGGAAAAGGGCGGATGTTGAACTGTTTCTGCTATACAGGGGCATTTACCACCGCAGCGTTATTGGGCGGTGCATCAGAAGTTGTGTCTATAGATTCTTCGGAAGATGCTATTACGCTGGCCAGGGAACATATCAAACTGAATAACCTGAATCAGGATAAAGCGCATTTCATTGTTGGGGATGTATTCAAGGAGCTGCGAACACTGCGGGATAAGGGAGAATCCTTTGATACGATTGTGCTTGATCCTCCGAAGTTTGCTCCCACTGTTTCACAAGCAAAAGGCGCTGCCCGGGGTTATAAGGATATCAACCTGCTGGCGTTTAAACTGCTTAAACCGGGTGGAAGGCTGATCACTTTTTCCTGTTCAGGCGGGATCCATCGTGACCTTTTTCAAAAAATTGTAGCGGATGCTGCGAGGGATGCAGGTGTTGATGCGGTTATTGAGAAGACTTTAAGTCAGCCTGCCGACCATCCAATAAGCCTGCAGTTCCCTGAAAGCCGTTATCTTAAGGGGCTGGTATGCAGGGTTGTACCCGGCTAGGGAAATCACCAGGAAAAGGGAATTTTAAAATATCAAGAAACGGTAAGGTTATGATCCACAGAACCTTACCGTTTTTATTTCTGCAGCGATTCCTCTGTTACGGAGGGTCAGCCATTTTTCATTTTGTTGCGCATTGAAACCCGGAGAGCATATTGATGAAGCTGTTTCAACCGGGCGGTTTGCTCGGGGTCCAAATCTTCCTGATAAGCCCCTTGCATCATTGCATTCAGGCAGTCCTCATCGATTTCCTCTGCGCGAGAATTGATCAGCGTCTTGGCTTCTTCAATATCTTCGGAATCCATAATTTCCTGAGCCAGCTGGAGGCCGCCGGGCAGGGAAGATCTGATAAGGTTTCTTATCTGTTGGTCAACTGTATTCAAACGATCGAGGAGTTCATGGTCTTTCTTTTCCTGGGCTGTGCGAATATTCGCTTGCAGGATTCCCAGAAAGAGCTCATCAATATACGGCAGCGCAGCCATCACTGCCTTCTCCACTTCCTTTGCGTTTACGATGGATTGAAGGAGGGCATTGGATTGATTGACCCTTGCTTCCTGCAGCTTATCGATTTCATCGGTTAGATCGAGGATGGTCTTCCGGAGCTTTTCCAGCCGTTCTTTCTCGGAATCCACAGCAGCATCAATTTTCTCAGTGAGGAGCTGGAAGAAGGTGTAATCGAGAGCAGGCCGTATCATGCTGACCAGAGCGGAGACCCGATCTTCGTTCGGAGCTTTGATCAATAGATCAAGAATCGCCTCGCGATCCAGTTTATCGCCGTATTCTTTCAGGCTTTCGGCCGCAGTCCGGATTTCCTTCTCCTGTGTTTCAAGCTTTTTACCAAAGGTTGTCAGGCGGAGTAAGGCTTCGATTTTTTGGGCAGCCGCAGTTCTCGCTCGTTCATCAGGAGTTGCTTGCAGTGCGTAGCTGGCAAGTTGGAAAAAAGTCTCATCCAGGTCCTGATCATGCTCGCTTGCGAACATTTCATGCTGGTCATCTGGCAGGCGTAGTATGTCTTCGAGCAGGCGCATTTTTGCTTTCTGATCTTCTATCTGTTCCTTTGTGATTCCGTCTGCCTCCAGGATTCGTTCCACCAATCCCTGGAAGGTAAGAGCTGATTGGGGCTGCAGAAGATAGGCTTTGCGTTTTTCCATAGGCAGACTGTTTGTTACTTCATTGATCAGTTTGCCGATTATCCGTTCCTGCTCATTCTTGGGCAGCCCAACTTCGACAGGAATGTAAGTAAGCAGCAGTTCCTTCTGGGGATCATGATAAACAAGAGGCGTCGGAATCTGCCACTGCGTATTACACACAGGGCACTGAGCTGCGTTAAGTGAACCTGAGAGCAGATGTGCTTTCAGGTTCGGGTTTGTACCAACATCGATGAGTTGATAGAATTCCGCCTGGACGGGATTCTGACAATTAGGGCAGCGTATTTGTGTTATATTTGCTGGCATAGGTAACCTTTACAATAATGTGATATTTACTCGGAATTACACGGGAGCGAGAAACAAATTCTCGCGCCATCCTGATAGGATTCATCCACCCAGATGTGGCCTCCATGTGCTTCGATTACCGCTTTGGCCAGGTATAAACCAAGGCCTGCACCAGAAGTCTTTTTTACAGCTGTGCGAGCTCTATAGAAACGGTCAAAGATATACGGAATGTCGTCCGGATCCACGCCGGGCCCGTGATCGCTGACACAGAGTATGTATTCATCGCTGGTGCTTCGGCCGGATAGGGTGATCTCACCACCATCAGGTGAATATTTTACTGCGTTTGAAAGCAGATTTGTAATAACCTGGGTGATTCTTTCCTCATCTGCTATGATGACTGCGAAATTTTCTGTAACAGTGCTCTGGAAAGTATGTTTCCCGGATTGTGTCTTGAAGCGTTCGATCAGACGTGTTGTGAGCCTGCCGAGATTGACTTCCGACAGGTTAAGGACAGGAGCACCAGATTGAAGTCTTGAGGCATCCAGCAAGTCGTCGATAAGCTCTGCCAAACGGTCTGATTCTTCTTCGATTACTGCCAGGCTGTCCTGTACCGTTTTCCGATCCCAGTGTGCGTCCTCACGCCGAAGTGTACCCACATAACCTTTTATCAGCGCAACAGGGGTGCGCAGTTCATGGCTGATAACGGAGATGAAAGAGCTTTTGAGTTCTTCAGCCTCGCGGAATTTTGTAATATCCCGAATGTTTGCCACAATACTGAGCAAGCTTTCATCTGCTGAAAAAATGGGTGCATAGGTTATCCCGATGCTGATCAGACTCTTATCCTTTCGAATAAGGTCGCCCTCAACGTAAATCGAGGAGGGTGAATTCTTGGCAGGCCATCCGGTAGAGATTGCTTCTTCGAGAGAGGAACCAGGTTCACGCCGTTTCCATTGGATGATAGCGGCATGGTTCTGATACAGGACATCTTCTTCCATATGCCCTGTCAGTCGAGAGCAGGCAAGATTAAAGCGGCTGAATTGCAGCTCCGGGTTCAGCAGGAAAAGCCCATCTGCTGTGGAATCAAGGACTGCATCAAGAAATTTCTTCTGCTGGGTAGCCTGGGTGAACAACCGTGCATTCATGACAGCGATCGCTGCCTGTGAAGCAAAAGACTCCAGAAAAGATGTATCCTCCGCAGAGAAGCGGCTGCGGTAAGAGCGAAACATAAAAATAGTGCCCACCACTTTCTGTTCAATCAGGAGAGGTAATCCGACACTTGTCAGCAAACCGTGGGATGCTGATTGGATGATACGTTGGAGGCGGGTGTTGACCTCCATGATTTCGAACCGGCCTGGATCTTCTGATTCAGGGATTTCCTTAAAAAGCGGTTCAAGATGTGAGAGAAATGCAGGATTGATCCCATACGATGCTGAGATTCGCCAATCGCCATTTTCTTCACGCAGTGCGATAAGACCCGCATGGCTGGCAAGGAGTTCGGCAGAGGCACGCAGAAGACGCGCCAATACTGTGCGGAGGTCAAGCTCCTCTGTGATCGATCTGGATATTTCCAGAAGGTAATCACGTTGCCGAACCCTGAAATCAGGCAGCATAATGGCGGTTTATCTCTCCTTCTCAGCTTCGGTGATGGAGGCTTCCAGGATCTTCAGGGATTCATCGATAATCGATTGTGAGATATTCAGCGGTGGCGCAAGACGAACAACGCTCTCACCACATCCCAGTGTGATAAGACCATTTTCAAATGCGATTTTTTCCACCCGATCACGCAGAGCCTTGTCCGGCTTGCGAGATTGTTTATCTTTGACAAAATCAATTCCGATCATAAGACCTTTACCACGTACATCTCCAATAGATGGATGGCGAACCTGGATTTCAGCAAGTGCGTCCATAAAATAGGTTCCCATTTCAGCCGCATTTTCCCGGAAGGATGCACCAATCAGTTCGAGTGTTGCCAGCCCTGCGCTGCAAGCCAGTGGATTCCCGCCATACGTGTTGCCGTGAGCACCCATGGGCCAATCCATCACGCTCTCTCTGGCCATAATCCCGCCCAGCGGAACGCCGGATGCTATGCCCTTTGCAAAGCAGACAATATCTGGCTCTACGTCCCAGTGCTCGATAGCCCACCACTTGCCTGTACGCCCGACACCTGCCTGGACTTCATCATCAATCAGCAGGATGCCATATTTATCGCAGAGCTTCCGCAAAGCGGGGAAGAATCCATCTGTGGGAACAATGTATCCGCCTTCTCCCTGGATCGGCTCAACAAGGATGGCAGCGCAGTCATCAGGAGGAAGTGCATGCTTCAGGATGACATTTTCGATGTAATCAACGACCGTTTCACCATAATCGCGGCCATTTGTCTCCAGGATTGGACGGTATGGATCGGGATACGGGGCATGCACGACACCATTCATCAGCGGCATGAATCCCTGGCGGTATACTGGTTTACTGGCAGTGAAAGCCAGAGCTCCCATTGTACGACCATGAAAGGCTCCATAGAACCCGATAAACTGCTGCCGGCCTGTATGGTGGCGGGCCAGTTTGATCGCTGCTTCTACTGCTTCTGCACCGGAGTTTCCCAGAAAAATCTTTGCCGGCTCTTTAAACGGAGCGGTAGATACCAGTTTTTCGGAAAATTTAATCCAGACCGGATGGTAAAAATCCGAGGATATGTGCAGAAATTTTTCTGCTTGATCCTTGATTGATTGAACTACTTTAGGATGGCTGTGTCCGGTTGAGCACACCGCAATTCCAGCCGCGAGGTCAATATAGCGGTTCCCCTCAACATCCCAGACTTCAGACCCCTTTCCATGATCCATAACAAATGGGTATGCTCGTGGATAGGATGGCGAAATAACAGCTTTATCTCTCTCTAAATAGGCTTCAGTTTTAGATCCAATCTGTTTTGATGTGCTCACGAATTGGTTACCTCCATGGGGTAGGATGAGTTTGTTGAATTCTCATTGCTCTTCGATCCTGTTTGATCTGACAGGTCCAGACAGGCGTCAAGCTTGAGGGTGGAGATCCTTACTCACGAAATTATATCACTGCACATTAGTGTAGCCATACTGAAGGCAGCATTTGGAAGCAACCATCCAGAATCCCACTCCTGGAAAGGGTACAAGCGGGGCATCTGTGATGAGAAAACTCCTGTGGCCATGATATTCCCGGTCTGAGCGATTCCTGCAATAAAAAAAGGCTGTCAGAATTATTCTGACAGCCTGTTGTGTGCTGGTGAAGGGATTAATTTTTACTGGTGAGTTGATACGGAGTACCACCATTCTTTACTGGCACTTCGATATCAAATAGTTCTTCAAAAGCTTTTCGCTCGAGTGTTTCCTGTTCGATCAGGGTTTGAGCGATCAGATCAAGTTGTACACGGTAATTGGAAAGAATTTCAAGAGCACGTTCGTAGGAAGATTCAACAATCTGCCTTACTTCGCTATCGATAATTTCCGCAATACTTTCAGAGTAGTCTCGCTGTTCTGAAATTTCTCTGCCAAGGAAAACCAGTTCTTCTTTCTGGCCATAAACCATGGGGCCGAGCTTCTTGCTCATACCCATGCGGGTGACCATGGTTCTGGCCTTTTTTGTTACCTGCTCCAGATCATGGGAGGCGCCGGAAGTAATATCGTTAAAAACCAGTTCCTCTGCGGCGCGGCCACCAAGACTACCGGTAATGTCGGCCAGCAATTTGTTTCGCGAAATCAGAATGCGGTCCTCTTCGGGCAGGGCAATGGTGAAACCACCTGCCATACCACGGGAAATTATGCTGACCTTATGGACGGGGTCGCATTCCGGGATGGCATGCATAACAACTGCATGTCCTGCTTCATGATACGCAACAATTTTCTTTTCCTCATCGGTGATGAGTCGGCTTTTTCTTTCGGGTCCGGCAATGACGCGTTCCACAGCTTCTTGAAGCTCGTCGGCTTCAATAATCTTTTTGTCCCTGCGGGCAGCCAGGATGGCAGCTTCATTGACCAGGTTTTCCAGGTCAGCACCGACAAAGCCTGGAGTCGCCTTTGCCACTACAGCGAGATCCACATCCGGACCAAATGGTTTACCCCGGGCGTGTATCTTCAGGATAGCTTCCCGGCCCCGCATATCCGGTCTATCAAGAATTACACGGCGGTCGAACCTGCCGGGGCGCAGCAATGCAGGATCCAGCACGTCAGGCCGGTTGGTTGCGGCCATAATGATAACGTTGGTATCAGTATCGAATCCGTCCATCTCCACGAGAAGCTGATTCAGGGTTTGTTCGCGTTCGTCATGGCTTCCGCCCAGTCCAGCGCCACGCTGGCGGCCGACTGCGTCGATTTCATCCACAAAGACGATACATGGAGAATGGCGTTTTGCCTGTTCGAACAGATCACGAACGCGGCTGGCGCCGACACCGACAAACATTTCGACAAATTCAGAGCCGGAGATGGTGAAGAATGGCACACCAGCTTCACCGGATACCGCTTTCGCCAGCAGCGTTTTTCCTGTTCCTGGTGGGCCCATCAACAACACACCCTTCGGAATCCTGGCGCCAAGGCTGATGAATTTTTCAGGTTCCTTCAGGAATTCAACAACTTCGCTGAGTTCTTCCTGCGCTTCCTCAACACCTGCGACATCTTCGAATGTAACTGTTGGCTGGTCACCGGTGAACATTCGTGCCCGGCTTTTGCCAAATGAAAGCGCTTGATTGTTACTGCCTTGAGCCTGGCGCAGCATGAATACCATCAAGCCAACCACGAGAAGGGCTGGGAGGATGTAGGTTATCAGGCTGAGTACTGTATTCCAATCACTGGGTTCTTTGATTTCAAGCTGGACATTATCTGCTGAAAGATGGTCAGGTGATACACCCAGGTTTCCCAGCTGTTCAACCAGTGTCGTGGAAGACTCCTTGCGGGATAAGGCATTGCTGCCATCACGCATAACAATCTCAAGCTCGTTTTCATCCACTATGATTTTGGCAATTTCACCCTGTTTGATCAGGTCAGCCAATTCATTGAAGTAAAGACGGCTGTCCTGGGGCATGCTGCCGTTAAAGCGGATGATGAGTACTGCCACAATGACGATTAGCATAAGCACAACGAGTGAGCTTCTGCCCATGGGGCTATTTTGCTGTAAATCTCTTTTCGGTCTGTTCATGAATACTATCTAATCTCCGAATGCAATCGCTATGAAATATGGAATATCATTGAATTATACCGCAGCTGAAGGTGACCTGCTAGAAATCATGCTACGGGGCGTTTATTGGACAGGTTGGATAAAGCAGGCAAATCCAGATCCAGAACGGTACAAGACCTCCTATAGCTACAAACGCCAGTAAACTGAGAGTAATGGCAAGCCAATCAATTCTTATGATGTCTGCAGATGGAAACAGTTCTGTTTTTTCATTTGATTCGTCATTTGGTAAGGCTGATATCGAAAAACCTTCCTGCGGTAATTCGAGTTCTTTGCTCTCATACACTTCCAGTACCC
This sequence comes from Anaerolineales bacterium, assembly GCA_016927115.1. Lineage (GTDB taxonomy): Bacteria > Chloroflexota > Anaerolineae > Anaerolineales > E44-bin32 > JAFGNH01. The sequence goes on from JAFGNH010000025.1 coordinate 19,814, forward strand.
GGCCGAATTGGTCCGCCGTTCGGTAACGAGCTGAAGGCTCCTTGGCGAGGACTTTAAAGATGATCTGCTCCAGGGTTGCGGGAATGTCGGCATTCAGCTGACGTGGAGAGGGTGGAGGTTGGGTTAGATGCATTTCAAGCAGTTCCTCTGCATCTGTATGAATAAAGGGCAGCGAACCTGTAACCATTTCATAGAGCATGATGCCCAGTGAATAAACATCACTCGCTGCTGAAGGAGCACCACCTGCTGCAACTTCAGGAGCAAGATACTGCGGGCTTCCCCAGATGATTTCGGAGTGTTCTTCCGGGTTGATATCTGCCAGTGTACGGGCAATTCCGAAATCAGCGATTTTAACTCGTCCATCTGTGGTCAGCAAAATGTTCTGTGGTTTCAAATCACAATGTACCAGACCAGCGCGATGTGCATAGCCGGCGCCTGAACAGATCTGCTGCATGAGATGTACTGCCAGAGGGATGGGCAGCGGGGAATTTTGCCGGAGGTAGCTCTTCAGGTCCTGTCCTTCAATATATTCCATCACCAGGTAGGCGATTTCACTATCCAGACCAAAATCGAACACGGTTACAAGGTTGGGATGGCTGAGATTGGCAGCTGCGCGGGCTTCGTGGTGAAATCTCTCGATAAACTGGGTATTGTTTGATAATTCAGTGTGCAGTAGTTTGATAGCAGTGTCACGCAGCAGGTTTTTATCCTGTGCATGATAGACATCTGCCATTCCTCCGCTTCCAAGATGGGAGAGAATCCAGTAGCGATTGGCAATCAGTGTTCCTGGTTTAATATCCACAACAGCTCCTGTTCAGGTGGATTCTAATCGCAGAATGGAACGCGGGCAAATGATTATACCTTACTATGATTGAACTTCAGATTATAATGTGAGCGGAGGAATGGATGACAAAGACAGCTGCTCTGATCCACAATGATGCTGCCGGACCTGTTCCCTCGCGAACATTATTATCCCGGGCAGTTCGTGAGCTTGAAAGAGGTGGATGGGAAATTGATGTATACGAACCGGAGAGCGGTCGCAGTATCTCGGATCTTGCCAGTCAGGCAGTACACCAGCAAAAGGATGCTGTTTTTGTTGCCGGGGGCGACGGAACTGTGGGAAGTGTGGCAGCTGTACTCGCAGGCAGTGACACGGCGCTCGGCGTGCTTCCTGCCGGGACAGCCAATGTATGGGCACAGGAGTTGGGTTTGCGGGGATTGGACTGGATCCATTTGTATGCACTGGAGGAAGCTGCGCGGCGTCTTGTTGAAGGCAGCGTTCGCGAGGTGGATGTAGGCGTGTGCAATGATCTGGCTTTCTTGATGTGGACTGGCATCGGACTTGATGCCCAGGTTGTAAGTGCGATGGAGCCACGCGAACGCTGGGAAAAGACATTTGGAATAGCACACTACGCAAGCCAGGCTCTGGTCAGCACAATGATGTACACAGGGGTTCCCATGCGGGTTTCTTCTGGTGAAAAGCAGTGGGAGCGGCGGTTTTTAATGGCGATTGCATCCAACATTCGGTCTTATGCAGGCGGAATTGTCGAACTTTCTCCCGATGCAAAGGTTGATGATGGTCTGTTGGAATTCTGGCTTTTCGAAGGCAAGAATATGGCTGATGCACTCTGGATCGTTCTTCAGATTCTACGGGGGGATTTGATGGAAACTCCAGGAGTGGTCCATTTCCAGGCAGCTGAGGCATTATTTGAGGCAGAAGGGACACTTACGCTCCACATGGATGGAGAACCCCGTCAGATGGAGCCTCCCCTCAGATTTTCTGTTAAACACAAATCATTGAAAATAATTTGCCCTGCAGAACGCACCAACCCGCTTTACACGGTTCTTCATCCTCCGGTGCTGCCAGGTTCTTCACCAGGGTCGGAATTGTGAAGAGGTCTGCTGATGTTGTGAAAATACTGCTGCCGGCTGCAGGATTTTTAAGCGGCCTGTTTCTGACACTGCTGTTTTTGGTGCTGTTGCCGAAAATATTTTCACTGAAGGGGACAACATCATCCGCTGGCTATACGGCTACGGTGATTCCATATGTCTTTACAAAACCACAGCAGACGGAAACACAGGAAACACCAACAACGGCAGGTTCACAGCTTGACCTGAATATTGTAAAGTATACAGCAGGCGATAGCGTGATTGTCAGCCATACGGAAGGCCAGGGACTACGGCTTCGAGAGTATCCTTCGCTTGGCTCGCAGATGCTTTTCCTTGCCCAGGAAGGGGATCTGTACATAGTTGTAGGAGGGCCTTCGGATGCGGATGGATACCGGTGGTGGTATCTGGAGAATCAACAGGATACTGCACAAAGGGGCTGGGGGGTTGAGGAATTTTTAGAACAAATTAATGAGTAGCATTTGCTTTTTTTGCTAAACTGGGCTAGGATGTGCTCCCTTCAAACAGGAGGGCGATCAGTGCAGCCTATAGAGATTCAGGTTCAAAAGGCACAGAAAACAGTTCGCATTCAGTGGGAAAACGGCGAAGAGAAGCGGTATAGTTTCTCTGCTCTGCGGACTCACTGCCCCTGTGCAGATTGCAGGGTGGAACGGGAGAGAAATGCCCGGGGCGGTCAACTGCAAATCCCCTTGAGAATGAATGATTGGACTGATCTGGATCGAGTGGAATTAGTCGGAAATTACGCACTGCGCATATATTGGAAAGATGGGCATCAACATGGAATTTACTCATGGGACGTTCTCTATGGCATTCCATCGAAGCCCAGCGAGGAAAAGGAGTCGTAGAGAGTGTCGGATCCCTTAGATGAGCTGTTGGTATACGCTGAGCGTTCCTATATCCGTATGGAGGCGGAGCAGATAATCAGCGAATGCCTGCGGATAGGCGATGAAAGTGATTTTAACCATCTTATACAGCGGCTCTTTCTGGCGGGTTCATCGTCTATAGGGATATTAAGGGACATTCTGGAAGAAATTCGGATCAAGAAAAACGCTCTCAACAAGGAAAGTCTTGGGGTTCGTCAGGGCTTGCTGGATTCAATGGTTGAATTGGGCGTTGATTTTCCCCTCAGTTTTCTCTCAGAAAATCCGGAACATCTATTCCTTGTCCGTGAAAACCATTTGTTTGAGGATATCGCCTCTGCGGCTCCCATGCTGGATGAACGAAGCGTACATTTAGTGCAGGATATCTGCCGTGATGCCAGGGACCGGATTCGAATTCTAGCCAAACGGCTGAGCATGCTGAATACACTGGAGCGCACAGTCCGTGATTGGATGTCCAGTCTGGCGTATCAGGCAACGCGATCCAGGGATGATAATTTACGATCACATACAGATCTTCCGATGTAATAAAAGAGATCGGGAAAAACAAAAAAGCCGCTGCACTTCAGCGGCTTTTTGCTTTTAAGTGGCATGGATTGAGATTATAAGTAGTCTTTCAGGTTATGTTCGACTGCATATGCAGCAGCCTCAGCGCGGTTGCGGACATTCAGTTTGGATAGAATACTGCTGACGTAATTACGAACGGTTCCCTCTCCAAGAAAGAGCATCTCGGCAATCTGGCGGTTGGTTCTACCCTCGGAGACCAGTTGGAGAACATGCATTTCCTGCTGGGTCAGGTCAGAAAATGCCGAAGCTTCTTCCTCCCGGGCGGCTTTACGGACTTCCTGGAATACCCGCTGTGTTACTGCAGGATCCAGCAGTGCTTCTCCCCTTCCAACCGCTTCAATGGCGTTGATCAGGTCATCTCCTCCAATTTGCTTAAGGACATAACCGGCGGCGCCGGCGCGGATTGCTGAGAACAGCATTTCATCTTCAGCGTACGAAGTCAGCATGATAACGCGGGTTTTTGGGTATTTATTGGTAATTTCCTGACAGGCTTCAATACCAGAGCCACCTTTTAACCGGATATCCATGACGATGACATCGGGTTTGTGGGATTGAGTTTTTTCGATAGCTTCTCTGGCGGTGGCTGCTTCAGCAACAACTTCCAAGTTTGGATTCTTATCCAGCAGCGCACGTAAGCCAAGTCGAACAACTTCATGGTCATCAACTAAAAGGATGCGTTGGCGTGCCACAGGGCTTCCTTTCCAGGTTCCTATGAATTTAATTCAGTTTTATTCTACTTTAGCTGGATTCAGTCAGCAAGGGGCAGCTGCCCCGCATATACAGGAAGGATCTGCATATGAGGCCTGGTTGATCATGCTTTTTCTGACGCATGTGCCCGGCGGTAATCAACAAACCTGTAGCCGACACCGCGTTCTGTAAGAATGTATTGTGGATTGGAGGGATCTAATTCGAGTTTTTGACGCAGATAGTTGATATAAAGCCGAAGATAGTGCGTCTCATCCCTGTACTCATAACCCCATACTTTTGCCAGCAGCTGCTCATGAGGGACAACCCAACCGGCATTCTGCACAAGGTGGTAAAGCAGTTTATACTCCGTGGGTCGCAGCTTTACCAACTGTCTATCAACCCAAATTTCTCGCCGGTCAAAATCAATTTTAAGGCGGTCATCTACCTGAATGAGGTCATGCTGAGCTGGGCCGGGGAGCTCGGTCCGGCGAAGTACAGCCCGGACTCGGCTGACCAGCTCACGCGGGCTGAATGGTTTTGTGATGTAATCATCCGCCCCAAGCTCAAGCCCGCGTATCTTATCTTCCTCTTCGCCTTTTGCTGTAAGCATGATGACAGGAACCGAGGATAGGTCGCGGATCATTCGCAGTGTTTCAAAACCGTCCAGATCCGGCATCATGATATCAAGCAGAATCAGATCCGGCATCTTATCGCGCAGTTTCTCAAGGGCGAGTGATCCGGATAAGGCTTCATAGACTTCAAATCCATCATGTTCGAGATTTAATCGAATGAAATGGATCATTCGCGGTTCATCATCAACCACGAGAATTCTTCTACGTGTTCTGGCCATAAAACTGTGATTACTCCCGGATGAAACTGATGATATCCTCCTCCTCTGCAGTGGGGAGAAGCTCAATATAGTTGATGCGGTGGAACGGAAGGATTATCGATACCACATTCTCGAGGACATGGGGCAGGTCTTTTCCATCTCGGCGGCGGGGATTATTCAATGTGATGAAACTATCTGTTGCGCCTGGAAAATCTTCGACCTCTGCCCGAATAGGGTCTTCATTACTGACATGGACAAGTACAGGTATAGGCATGGAGTTCCTTTCACCTTAAGCGGGTAATCAACTGCAGGCGCATCCGCCCCAATTGAAGAATATCACCATGGCGGATAGGGAAGGGGCGTTGAGGTTCAAGAAAATGACCATTAACCAGGGTGCCATTGGAGCTGTCGAGGTCAATCATATAAATACCCTCACTTGTGAGGCGGATTTCTGCATGGATTCTTGATACCCCGTAATCATAAGCATCATATGCTGTCAGATCCACGTCTGGCATAATTGCCTGGTTCTTTTTTGTCCTTCCCAGCGTATAATTATTGCGACCGACCAGAGAAAGAATATCACCAGATTTGATCTCCTTCAACCCCAGCAATGCACCAGACTCCAGAACCGGACCTTCCGGTGTTGTCGGTTTGGTTACAACAGCTTCACGGTCGATCGATTCACGTGTAACTCTTATCGTGGGCATGGAGGAGAGGTGAACCAGGCGTGTTCCACATTCGCTGCAGAATATGGTTCCAACAAACTCCTGATGCCCACAATTAGGACACCTGATCATGAACCCTCCGTCTTAGCCGGAAGGAGCAGAGCACGGGTTCCATATTTCAGGAACTTGCCTCCCTGGCTGGAAAACTTGCGTGTATGTGTAACCCGGGCTGCTTCGTTCAGGGCTGCTTTCGCAAGCTCCCGCTCTCCTGCGGCAAGCAGTTGAGTAGCGAGGTTTTCCAGGCGTCGGGCTGCCTGCTGTGCCTGGCCTATTTCTGCCTCATGCCTGGCTTTCTCCTGCATTTCATAGAGAGAAATTCTGCTAATTGCCTGTGAGATATCCTGTGGCGGAGGATCCATATCAGGTTTCTCGCTGACAGGAATATCTATTTTCAGGGGCAGCGGGGTAGATTTATTATTTACTCCGAGTATATCACCATCGATTGTAAGGTGTGCCATTTCAAGATGAGAGATCTGGCCGATGGGGTGAATAACCATCTCAAGCAGCAGCCGAATTCTACCATCCCGCGGCAGGTGGCCGAGAAGGAGGGGGAATTGATCACCAAGGGGGTGTGGATCCGGTTCCAGCCGGAATGTGGAGCGGAGATCCACCTGCTGCGCGAATGCACCTTCGATAATAACCCGGTTGGCCACAACTTTTTCGAGATTGTGAAATATTTTACTCAGCAGGGCTGAAATAACTGAGGGCGAATCAAGGAAGAGGACATTGCCACCAGTTCTGGATGAAAGGTCATCCAGAAGCAGATCATTCCAGTCTGAACCAATTCCGAGAGAATTGATTGTTATTCCCAGATCGGCGGCTTTTTTTGCCAGGGAAATGCAGAGATCCTCATCACCATATGTTCGGCCATCGGTGAACAGAATCAGATGGTTTACACCATCCCGTAGAAACGTCTGCTGCAGAGATTCCATACTCAAATACAATCCCTGCCCGATTTCAGTACCTCCTCCTGCCTGCAGCAGGCTTAATCTCGCTCTGGCAGTTGTGATTTCCTGTGCCTGGTCTGCTGAAACAATCACTTCAGCCTTATCCGAAAAAGCAACCACTGTTGCCCGGTCATCTCTTTCAAGACTCTCGAGGATTCGGATGGTAGCTGAACGGACCTGATCCAGGCGAGGACCGCGCATGGAGGTTGACTTATCAATCACGATGCAGACATTAATGGGTGGGCGGAAAACGGGAATGTTTTCCGATGGTTTAATATCAAGCAGTAAATAGTGAACCTGTGGTTCTCCTAACTGCAGCAGACACTTACGACTGCTCTGGACCTCGCAAGTATAGCTTGCATCTTCAATCTTCTCTTGCTCGGTTTCCATCAGCTCCTGGTCGTAAGCGATTCGTAATTCCAGATCAGTCAGAGTCTCGTAAGCCTGGTTGATCAGCAGAAAACGCTCCGTTGCGTCAGCTTCCTTACTGGTGTCAGGATGGATTGCACGGGCAGCGTTTCGATACGCATGCCGAATCGTTTCAGGATCCGCGTCTCTAGGGACATTGAGTAGACTGTAATAATCTATCTCCCCCGTCAATGTGACACCTCCATTGGATTAGGAAGGCGGGAAGTAAACAAGAATCACCGAAATGTTATCCGGTCCACCAGCGGTATTGGCGGCAAGGACCAGATCATTGCACGCCTGCTGCAGTGTAGGGGCATCATTGATGATCTTATGAATCTGGTGATCATCGACAACCCCCCACAAACCATCTGAGCAAAGGATTAATGTTGCATCCTGAGGCGCTGGGTGTGTAATGATATCAATTTCAAGATTCGCTCCCTGGCCGATTGCCCTGTAGAGTACATTGCGCTGCGGGTGGACTGCTGCTTCTTCCACAGTGATCTGACCCAGTTCACAGAGACGTTCAACCAGCGAGTGATCCCGTGTGAGCTGCTTTATGGAATCCTTGGAGCAAACGTAGGCCCGGCTGTCTCCAACATGACCGATGGTTATATGATTTCCCATGTAAAGCACGGTGGTCAGGGTTGTGCCACCACCGGGAACTTTTTCAACGACATTCAGATTGGAATCTTCCATTGCTTCACGCACAAGTTCCTGCAGAGGCTGATTTTCTGTGTCCGAACTTGAGTTATAGAGATGCAGGAAGACCTTATCAACCAGGTGGCTGACAACTGTGTTGATTGAAATGGCGCTTGCCAGTTCACCGGCTCGATGGCCGCCCATGCCATCAGCGATAATGTACAGACCGAATACAGATGGCAGTTCCTGTCCCTCTGAATTGGTATGCATGAAAAACAGGGAGTCTTCGTTATGGCTTCTCTCCAGACCTGTTGACTGAGCACTTGCGGCGATAATCCGTTTTTGCGGAAGTTCTGCAGCAAGGATTTGCTGTGCCTGTGGGTTCAGTGGCGCAGTGTCAAGACTATCAGGGGCAGGGGTTTTCCCCGCTTTTCCGGATCTGCCCAGAAGGTGCTGCAGGGCACGAAGTAATGGATTTGCAGCTATTTTTGCCATAAATACTTGCCTCATTAGTTAGGTCAGTAAAGCATACAATTTATGATCAAGCGAACCTACGTACAGTGTACGTGTAATTTCATCTATAAAAGCTGTGCCTGTAATCGGTCCGTTAGTCCTGAATTTCCAGCGCAGTCTTCCCGAGCGCATATCAAGACAGTACATTGCGCCATCAACAGATCCAATATACACCGAATCCTCTACAATGACAGGTGTTGCTGTAACCTGGTGTTCGGTTTTGTAGCGCCAGATTTCATGACTTGAGGATGCATCTATGCAGTATACATGACCATCAGCACAACCAGTATATATTTTACCTTCAGAATACACCGGGGATGAAACAATCTGGCGTCCCATCCTGAAGCGCCACAATTGCCAGCCGGCTTCTGCTTCCACTGCGTACAGGGTCCAGTCCAGGGATCCGAAGTAGAGAATCCCGTCTACTATGATAGGGGAAGATGTAATTGCCCGTTTCGCATGAAAACGCCATTTCATCTCGCCTCGGAAATCAAAGGAATAAAAATCGCCGGTCTCACAACCAAAAAACACACGGTCTTCAATAACCAGTGGAGTGGAGCGAATGGCACTTGCTGCATTTGCCCTCCAGGCGCGTTGCCCTGAGAGCATATTTACGACGTGCATAGAACTGTCGTCTGATCCGAAAAAGAGATGATTCTCATATATGACAGGGGAAGAACGAATCGGGCCTTCTGTATAGTAGGACCATATTATCTGACCGCTGCTTAAAGATACGGCATACATGCGGTGGTCTTCCGATCCAAAGAAAACCATATCGTCATATGCCGTAGGCTTGGTGGCGATACCGCCTTCGGTTGCATATTTCCAGAGGAATTTCCCCGATTTTGCATCCAGTGCATACAGGTTGTTGTCGTAACACCCAATGAGGACTGCACCTTCGTGAACAAGTGGAGAAGCGCGAAGCTCATCCTCGCATTCGAAGGACCACAGTTCTTTTACGTCTCCCTCACGGGCGAGCGCGGTTTTCAACTTCACCGAATGGAGGATTCCTGTATCAGTGGCAACGCCCAGGAGGGCTTGCTTGAACATCTCTGTACTCGGATAACGGTCTTTAGGATCATACGCGAGGGAGATTTTTATAGCTTCCTCAAGCTGTAAAGAAACTGCTGAATTTATTGACCGGATCGGGCGTTCGGCAAATGAGAAGGGTGGCTCTGCTCGCGGGTCCCGCTTTGTAAGCAAATGATGGAGTGTTGCTCCAAGTGCATAGATATCACCAGGAGGTGATGCTTCGCCGCGGTATTGTTCCGGAGGCGAATAACCCTCCGTACCAATCATGGTGCCTTTTTCCCCGGGTTGGAAGTTCCGTGCTATGCCAAAATCGATAAGGCGGATGTGACTCAGTTGATCGATCATGACATTGGATGGTTTCATATCACGAAAGACAATCGGTTGCGGCTTGTGATTGTGGATATAACTCAAAACATCGCAGAGTTCGATGCCCCAGGATATCACTTGCTCCTCATCCAGAAAGCCCTCAGTTCCTTTGAGAATAGCCTCCAGGTCCTTCCCCTCAATAAATTCCATGACAAGGTATGAGCTGTTTTCATGGCTGAAATAATCATAAATGCGGGGGATAGCAGGATGGGAGAGTGTCGCCAGCATATCTGACTCACGCTCAAAATTCTTGATGATCATCTCATGCATGGTTGGATCCGAAGCAAGATTGATCATTTCCTTTACGGCTACAAGTTTTGTCACATTGGGGAAATGTAAATCACGACCTTTATAGACCGAACTCATTCCGCCGGAGCCAATATTTCCTAGAATGAGATAACGGTCCTGTAAGGTGATACCTGGTTGGAGTTTACCAATGTGGCCGGTTGATCCGGGCACGCCTCCCAATGATCTGGTTGTCCTACGCATGAGTCCAATTCACCATTAGTGGATTATAGCATTTCGAAAGCAAATATTAATAAATTGATAGACATATCATCACGGATAACATTAAAAAATGCAACCGTTCCGTCATGCAAGCTCAGATAGTTTTCAATATTGCCTGTTCAGAAGTCGTTCAGCAAGGTCGGAAAGGATAATTTTACACTCCTTGCTTGCCCCCGAACAGGTCAGGCTTTCCAGCGCCAGATTGGTATGACGATGTGCCTCTTCGAGTGTGGTTTCGCGTACCCCGGCATTGTTTAATAACTGCAGCATGGTATCCATGTCGGTTTGAGAGAAGGATGGTTTCGACCACGCCGCAGCGAAGTCAACTGAATCTCTCAAACCGAGCAGCACCGGAAGGGTCTTCTTTCTGGAGAGGATATCGGCGCCGGTAGGTTTGCCGGTCTCGCCAGAATCTCCCCAGATTCCCAGGATGTCATCGAGCAGTTGGAAAGCCATCCCGAGATGGAACCCGAATTTCTGGTAGAAAAGTGATTGGTTTTCATTCACCCCGGCAAGGACGGCCCCGATCTGACAGGAAGCTGCCAGAAGTGAGGCGGTCTTACCCTGGATCATGCGGTAATACTCATCGATATTAACCCCACTACGGGTTTCAAAGGTTAGATCGAGATGCTGACCTATGGTCAGCTCCAGGCTCGCATTGTTCAGGATCTGTAGAGCTGTGAGGATGGTTTCCGGAGATGAGTACTCTTTTTGCATCCGATCCAGGAACATATGAGCGAGTACGAATAGTGAATCACCGGTATTAATGGATTGAGCTGTACCCCAGACAGCCCAGAGTGTCGGTCTGCCGCGGCGGGTATCACTTTGATCCTGGATATCATCATGGACCAGAGAAAAGTTATGAATGGTTTCAACAGCTGCTGCTGCCGGCAGAGCATCCTCCCATCGTCCGCCCGCAGCCTGGCAGCAGAGGAGTGTCAGCAGAGGGCGAACGCGTTTTCCCGAAGCTCCTTGATTGCCCTGATCCCAACCAAAGTGATGGTTGACCATTGTTTTCATCTCTGCATTGCAGGCTTCATCAAGCCATGACTGCAAGGAGAGTAGTGTATTCTCAATCGCGGTTTTCATCTTTTCAAGGGAAGCAGTATTGGTCCCAGTCATTAAATACTCTCTACTACGGGTTTTGATCTGAGCTCATTCAGTGAAGAACAGCCGGAAACGAACATCGCTGTACGCAGCTGTTGCAGAAATATTTCTACTGCTTGTGAAGCGCTGTATTCGTCCTGTGATGAAGCAAGGAGGAAGGGCCTGGCGGCGCCGGCAAGATCTGCGCCCAGAGCGATGCTTTTTGCAGCATCCACACCATTCCGGATACCTCCGGAGGCAATGATTGGCAGTTTTGGATAAGCCTCACGCAAGCTGAGCAGGGCATCTGCTGTTGGGATTCCCCAGTTGTTGAATGCGTCAGCAACTTCATGCAGCATGTGGCCTCCAGCGCGGATTTTCTCTACTTTTGCCCAGGAAGTTCCTCCCGCACCTGCGATGTCGATCACCTGTACTCCGGCATTCACAAGCTGACGGGTAGTGGCGACATCAATTCCCCAGCCAACTTCTTTGATGAGCACAGGAACTTCCAGCGCATGGCAGACAGCTTCTATTTTCTTTAGCAAGCCGGAAAAATTGGTTTCTCCTTCGATCTGCAGGGCTTCCTGAAGTGGATTCAGGTGGAGGAAAAGACCATCAGCATGCAGCAGATCTACAGCATAACGGCAGGTGTCAATACTGTAGCCGTAATTAAGCTGAACAGCCCCCAGGTTCGCAAAGATCAGTGTGTTTGGTGCAGCTTCCCGGACGATGGAGAAAGAGCGTGCAGTTTCAGGATCTTCCACGAAAGCTCGCTGGGATCCGACTCCAATGGCGATTCGGTGTTCTTCTGCTGCGATAGCCAGCTGCCGATTCAGAATCCTGGCTTTTTCTGTTCCACCTGTCATCGAGGAGATCAGAACGGGGGCATTCAATCGTGTGCCCAGGAATGTTGTATCGGTCTGTATATCCGCCAGATTGATTTCCGGCAGTGCTTTATGGATCATTCTGAATCGCTCGAATCCAGATGTAATTCCGGATCTCACGTCATGCTCAAGATTGATCCTGATATGGTCATTCTTTCGTTGTGGAAGTTGCGTATCTTCAGGCATAGTTATGTGTTCAACACTCTGAATGGGTTTGGAATTTTATTAATCAGCTTGCATACTCACAGACCCTTGCTTACAATCAGGATACTGACTTACTCTCAAACACCTCTGGAGGTAATTATGGCAGACACATTCGCAGAAGTAAAAGGAATCATTGTGGAATTGTTAGGTGTCGAGGATTCAAAGGTTACCCTTGAATCCCGTTTTCGGGAAGATCTCGAAGCGGATTCCCTCGACCTTGTTGAGCTGATCATGGCTTTCGAAGAAAAGTATGGCGGCGAAATTTCAGATGAAGAGGCACAGAAGATTCAATCTGTGGGTGACATTGTCGGCTATATTGAAGCGAATATGAAATAGTTCATCTTCATTTACAGCGGTATCAAACGTTGACCTGACAGGATTCTTGCTTCTTGATGCCGGATGTGAGGAACAATCTGGTATGGAGCCGGGAATAGCAACTGGATTCTCGGCTGTTTTTTTACTTGTTTGGCAGTATCTCATTACAACAGTCACGTGATGGCTTTATCTATTCATACAATAACGTGGCAACAATACATCATGCTGTAAGTTATGACCCATAGTGTACTCAGAGTTCGGAATAAAGAAATCGGAGGATGGTAGTTGAGGTTGAGAACCACTTTTCCGCTGTTTGTGAATGCCCATTATATGCAAAGAGAAAGGGCTGTCCTGTGATTTATGGAACAGCCCTTAATTATATTCAAACAAACCGCTTTTATCTTGTGGGGGGGTGCTTAATCCATATCTTTCTTCTTCATCCCGGTATCAATCGTGTGTAGAAGTTCGGGTGCATCTTCGAGAACATCAATGAGATTATAAGGCAGTTCCGACATCATGGGAGGGAGTGGGGCGTTTGCAATTGATTGTATCTTTTCCGGGATTGGCGGAATAGTTGCATGGTGTCCATTTGATCCATTCACGCGTTGGCGAACAATTCGAGGGCCATCTGTGATCCAACCCACGTACGCGCCTTCAACATTGTAGACAGACTTGTCTTTCTGAACCCAGCCAATCCATTCCCCTTGTATGTTATATAGATAGGGATACATCATAATTGCCGAGAAATCACCGGGAGTAGTGTATATCGGAATTTTAGTTCCATGCTGCTTAATACCGTTTTCTAGCATTGGCACCTCCTTGATGACCCAGCTTATGGCTGTGTTCAGATCAATTGCGGGGGACAGGTTTATTTCTTGAGCAGAAAGAACCGGGAAAAGGAAACGCTCAAACAGATCAACCTTCCACTTCTATATATACCTATTATCGCGGATATTTTCCACCCGTAAAGAAGTACTGGTTGAATTAACTCTGAATTTATCCATAGGCCAGTGAAATTTACTGTATATCGGAGTAAGTCCAGAGCCGGTTTGCACCAAAATTCCAGAACATAACAACGATCACAGCAATTGCCAGGGCTAGATTCCTGCCGAGTGTAACGCTGTCCAATGTGCCAGGGAGAATACTGAGCAGCTTGTTGACTGCACTTGGTTGAGCCAGGAGTGGCAGAAGCTTGTTCTCTGAAAAGGAAATCATCGGCTTTTCAGACAAGACAAACACCGGCGTACGGATAACCCAGCCAACGATATTAATAAGGAAGAATTGAGAAGCCTGTCGGAGTACTGGTTTTGACCGCGAATCCGGATAGGTCCATATACGGTTCCAGAAGAAGTTACTGGCTACAGCGGCGATAAAGGATAAGGTGCTGGCTGCAACACTCCAGACATTAAATACTCCATTCAGCAGATTAAAAGTGCCAAAATCAACGACTGCACCAATAGCACCGACTACCATGAATTTGATGAAGCGTTTGCTTTCACGCTTGATCCGGGCTGATTTTATGCTCATAAGCGGCTGCGAAAATCATTAATGGTTTGTTCTAGGCCAGATGATAAGGAAACAGAGGGCGACCAGCCGAGGATTTCAAGCGCCCGGGAAATATCCGGCTTTCTACGCTGAGGATCTTCCGGGTCTCGACTGTCGGGTTCGATCTTCAAACCGCCCTGATTTGCGGTTATTTCATTGATCGTATTGGCCAATTCGATGATTGTCATTTCGTTGGGATTACCAATATTTACCGGCTCGTGAAAATCCGACATCAGCAGCCGGACGATTCCATCAACCAGGTCATCGATATAGCAGAAGCTGCGTGTTTGTTCCCCGTCTCCGTAGATTGTAAGCGGTTTATTCTCAAGCGCCTGGCAGATAAAGTTCGGGACTACACGGCCGTCATCAAGGCGCATTCTTGGGCCATAGGTGTTGAAAATACGCACGATACGGGTATCAAGGTTGTGATAGCGGTGATACGCCATGGTGATAGCTTCTGCAAACCGCTTCGCTTCATCGTAAACCGAACGAGGACCGATCGGGTCGACGAATCCTCGATAGGATTCTTTCTGGGGGTGTTCCTGTGGATCTCCGTAGACTTCGGATGTCGAAGCGAGCAGGAAGCGAGCCTGATGTGCATTGGCTACACCAAGTGCGTTATGGGTGCCAAGTGACCCCACTTTAAGGGTCTGAATCGGCAGATTCGGGTATCCAAAGGGAGATGCTGCATTAGGGCTGGCTGGTGATGCAAAGTGCAAAACGGCATCCAATTTGCCCGGGATAAAAATAAAGTTGGATACATCAAGCTTATAGAACTCAAAGTCATCTCTTCCGAATAGATGCTGAATATTTTCGAGACTTCCTGTAACCAGATTATCTACCACGGCAACCTGGTGATTCTCTTGCAGCAGGCGATCACATAAATGGGATCCAATAAAACCAGCGCCACCTGTAATTAATATTCTCACGTTCTCTCTCCTGTTCCAGTAAAAACCGACATGTATCCTACCACCAGTGCTGCTTCACTTCCAGTCACAGGCAGTAACCTGCCCACTGCCGGTGAGCTGGGATGCGTCCTCATCTGTCGTGTTGTATAACCAGAGATCCTGATTATGGATGAAGAGAATTGCTTCATCATAGGGTGATGGAATGGGTGGGTAGGGTTCGAGCCCGATTGTATTGTCCGGGGGAAAGAGGCTGCTGAAGTTGCTTCCGTCAGTATCCAGCCGAGCAAGGTTGTAACGAGTATTCATCAACTGGGCGGCGTTGACAGGCGTAAGCAAAATGAGCCAGGTGTCTGTAATCTCATGGTCCCGGATGGAGATGGTGGGGTAAGCAAAAATGCCCGTTTGCTCAAGTAGAACCTGCCCGGATCGCGACGTAGTGTCCAGTGCCAGCAGCGAGAAAGAGCCCGGATTCTGTGTGGTGTATGCCTGGTTTCCTTCGCTGTGGATATGCACATAGAGAATCTGGCTTTCAGGCCCCCAGGCTATATCAGGTGTCCACACATAATCATTCCCGACTTCAAAAGGCACAACCTCCAGCAGCGTTTCAAAAGAAGGGTTGCCAGGGTCGACGAGGCCGATGGCATCCGCCCGGGTAAATGCAAACCGGGAAGCATCCGGTGACCAGGAAAAGAATGTTCCCCACCATCCGTACTGCCCTCCCGGATTTTCCTCAAGTACAATCTCGGTTTGCAGCAATCTGCCTCCCGGGCTTAGGGACAGGATTCTCAGATCATTGTTTGCCTGCCAGCCGGGAGAGGAGGAGCGCGGTTCCACGGTGCTGTATGCGATCTGATAATTGTCCCTGGTGGGTTTGGGAGACCAGGACGCAAAGTGGACAACGTTACTGATTTTCAGATCGATGGGCTCAAGATCGGAGTTATCTGTTGATATGATCCATAACGAATTGATCTCCTCACCTTCCTGATGCTCATCAGCGCGGGAATAAAGCAGCCATTTACCGTCAGGAGATAACTCAAATATTCTGCTGTCCAGGTCTCCAGTAAGAACCAGTGGTTGTTTCGTGTGAGAAGTGCCGTGCATCATCCACGCATTACCTGCATCGATATAAACAATCATCCCTTCCAGCTGCACCGGTAAATAAGAAGGCTGCACACCAACCATCAAAATTTCTGTCCGGGGAGGGGTTAATGTGACGCGGTTGGCGATTGTCTGGGAGGTTTCAACACCGTCAATGAACAGGATTCGAATGGTGATTTCTTCCAGGCCATTTTCTCCAGGTTGGAGCATAATTTTATCGCCGGCAGGCAGGCTTTCACTGTGAATATTCTGGCGTGTGAATGGAAGGATCGCAGTTTCAATTTCGAATTCTTCTCTGACACGGGAAAGGGTGATCGTTGTATCCACATTCAGAACGCTGAACAACGGCGGGTCGACCTGGTCCAGTGCTCCGGTGGAAAATTCGGCTTTCTCCAGCGCCTCGCGGACGGTGGTTCCACGCGGAAGAGAGAGTGTTATCGTTTGATTGTCTGCCTGAATGGAAACAGAAATCTGTTGGGAGTCGGTTGATGAGCATGATCCGGAAAACAGCAGGATCATGCCAAGTATAAGCAGAACCAGATTGTTACCTGTCAGGTGCTTCATTGCTGCTCGCATATCCCGCTGGTATAATCCTGAGGTGTGCCGTCAGCGAAGTTTCCCAACCAGTGCCAATTCTCCGCCGGCAATTGCAATCGATTGAATACGAATCCCGGTAGCGAATGATCCGATGCTTCCGGTGAATGCTTCAGTAAGGACACTTGAGATGCTGGAGCGCAGTGCCTCAGGCATCGGGAAGGGTCCAAGGTCAGCAGAGATGATTTCAAACGACAGATCTCCCGTTTCTGTTAAAACGGGCAGAATTGAGATCAAAACAGAAGTCTCCAGATAGAATTGGGTGGCTGTTCCGTAGATCTGCAGTGTACCATCTCTCAGGTAGACCTGTGGGGATGTGATGAGCGCTTTTTCCTGACTGGCAAGGCGCTGAGCGAGGAAACTGGTTAATTGTGCTTCGTTAAAAATGACCATTACTTCCCCGGATTCGTCGACACCCTGAATCGCTGATTCCCAGATCTGAGAGAACGACTGAGCCATATCGTCGGATGCCTGAATGACCGATCCGGGCGCAGCTGGACCCCCGATGTTGATCTGACAGGCCAGCGAAGCAGTTGACAGTGCAAGTATAAACAGCATCAGGGCAGACCGTGCTGAATGGAGCGAGTGATTTGACTGAGTCAAGGCAAAATTCTCCTGAAATTGAATCCGAACGCGATTATAGCACGAACGAACAGAACAAACAGGATGAGCACCTGCAGGATGAGGTTCAAAAACAGGAACTGAGCATCGAATCTCGCCTGGAGGCGCTTTTATTTGTCTCTCCGTTTCCAACCCCGCTTTCACAGTTTGCTACCGTACTGGAAGTCACCACCCGAACGGTTGAAAAAGCAGTTGAGATATTAATTGAAACCTATCGGGAAAGAGGGATCAGACTACAGCTGCATGCGGGAAAGGCACAGCTTGTATCAGCACCTGAGGCGTCTCAGGATGTACAGACTTTTCTAAATCTGGAGAGTACAACGCGACTGACAAAAGCTGCGCTGGAGGTATTGAGTATCGTTGCTTACCTGGGCCCGGTTACACGACCACAGATTGATGCAATCCGCGGGGTGAATTCAGACAGTGTGTTGCGAACAATTCTGCGTTACGGGCTGATTGAAGAAACCGGTCGCAGTGAAGGCCCTGGTCGACCATTTCTCTATGCTGTAACCTCTGAGTTCCTGCAGAGTTTTGGTCTTGAATCGCTGGATTCGCTGCCGAAACTCGGTGTCACGCTTGATGTAGAGCAGCGGGGGGCTCTTGTGGAGACAGATTCTGAAGAGAACGACATTTCCATGGTGGAGTAATACCCCAGGAAAGCGGGATTTAAAACCGGAAAAATCGGATTTACAGGCAGGGTCAGTTGTGCGATCTGCCGGGATGGGAAAGGTATGTGTGTTCTCCCGAATTATCATTCGGAACACAGAAAACGCCTTCGCTATCAGCGTGTGCGGCAAATACAGAAGTATGAACCGGGTATAATGACATCCGGGAGGACAGATGGAAGAGAGACTTCAGAAGATTCTGGCACAGGCCGGGATTGGTTCCAGGCGGTCCTGTGAAAAGTTGATCCAGCAGAGATTGGTCACGGTGAATGGGAAAACTGCCGTGCTTGGACAGAAAGCTGACCTCGGTATTGATACTATTGCAGTCAAGGGACAGCGTATCAACGGCGAGGAAGAGAAAGTCTATATCGCTCTCTATAAACCAAGAGGAGTCCTTTCCACAGTAAAAACACCGGAAGATGTAAAGACAGTACTGGACATGGTGGACCACCCGGCACGGCTGTATCCGGTCGGGCGATTGGATCGGGACAGTGAAGGGCTGATATTATTAACGAATGATGGTGACCTGGCATACCAGCTCTCTCATCCGAGGTTCGGCCATGAGAAGACCTATCGGGTGCTGGTAGCCCGCCAGCCGGAACCAGAAATGCTGGAAGCGTGGCGTTCGGGGGTTGAAATGCCGGATGGGTATAAAACAAAGCCGGTCCAGGTTGATATTGCTGGTACAAAAGGCCGTGGTGTCTGGTTAAATATCAGGATGAAAGAAGGGCGGAAGCGCCAGATACGTGAAATGGCGCGCTCGATAGGGCTGCCTGTAGTGAGTATCAAGCGAGTACAGATAGGTCCCCTCAAATTGGGGGGATTAAAACCAGGGGAGTGGCGTGTATTGACACAGCAGGAGAAACAGGCACTGCTGACTTCGGTCAGAGGAACGGGGGTGAAATCAAAAGCTGCGACAACCTCAACCCGCAAGAGAGACCATCGCCGGAAGGATACGTAAGGCAGACCACCCCCAGGATGAATGAAGTTGCCAGAGGCTGGAATGCTTTCCCTGTATGAGGAGATCCTGGAGAAGGAGACCCATGGTTCAAGAGAGGTTTTCGAGAATGGTTGTGTTTGAGGAATTCATCTGAACAGGTTTATATTCTGTCTAAGCCGGTTTATAATGGGGTTCGCTATCAATCTAATTGGAGCCTGGATCTGAATACGGATCAGATTGTACAGAAGCGCAAGCGCAGACTTGTGACAGGATTGTGCCGCCGTTTTCTACAAACGGATATTAACTGCCACATCACACATTCTCAAGCTGTATATAAAGAATCATACATTCGATATGGGAGCAGTGGGGCGTGCTCTGAACCATTACTGATTCATATTCGGATTGAAGTTCCAAACTCCAGAGACCCTGACGAAAAAGTATTTCTTCTTTCCAATCCCAAGCGGAACAATAATCTTAACCGGCAGCATAGTCAAATGCCAGCAGAGTATATGTTCAGATCTGACAACGGCTTTTCCAGATTTATGGAAGGTGCGAACAGCTGCGCTAAACGAAAAAGGAGCGAGCATGAAAATACATGAATACCAGTCGAAAATAATTTTTGCCGAACATGGTATACCGATTCCTGCAGGGCGGGTTGCTGCATCAGCAAAAGAAGTGAAATCCATTGCGGCAGAGTTGGGTGGCCGGGTGGTTGTAAAATCTCAGGTACTGGTAGGGGGCAGGGGTAAGGCAGGGGGCATTCGTGTTGCGGAAACACCCGAAGAAGCTGAAGGTATTGCTACGAAAATCCTCGGTATGACTATCAAGGGGCTGCCGGTCCGCAAGGTCCTCGTTGATGAAGCCGCAAGCATAAAAAGCGAAATCTATCTGGGTATCACAAATGATCGCACAAACCGCTGTCCAGTAATGATAGCTTCTGCTGAGGGTGGAGTTGAAATTGAGGAAGTGGCTCGAAAGGACCCTGGAAAGATCATCCGTGTTCGTATAGATCCGCTGCTGGGGTTAAGGGATTACCAGTCACGCTACCTTGCGCAGATGATTGAACTGCCCAGGTCCTTCTGGCGGGAGTTTCTAAAGATCACGAGGGGGTTGTACGCCAGCTATGTGGACACCGATGCTTCTCTCGCAGAGATAAATCCGCTGGTTATCACAGACGATAAGCGACTGCTGGCACTGGATGGGAAGATGGTCGTGGATGATAATGGTTTGTTTATCCACCCTGAACTTGAAGAAATGCGAGACGATGATGAAATTAAAAAAGAAGAGCGCCAGGCCCGTATGTATGGCCTATCTTATGTCAAACTAGAAGGCAATATTGGCTGTATGGTTAATGGTGCGGGACTCGCGATGGCGACAATGGATGTGATCAAACTGTTCGGAGGTGAGCCGGCAAACTTTTTGGATATCGGAGGTGGAGCGAGCGCAGAGAAAGTTGCATCTGCGATTCGAATAATCCTGTCTGATTCCAACGTAAAGGCAATACTTTTCAATGTCTTCGGTGGCATTACCCGCTGTGATGAGGTTGCCCGGGGTATATTGTCAGCAATGGAAACCATCGATACTAGTGTACCCATGGTTGTCCGCCTGATCGGAACGAATGAAGCAGAAGGGAGGAGACTGCTTCAAGGTCAAAGTATGACCGTGGCCACCTCGCTGGTAGATGCCGCCCAGAAAGCCGTCAGCCTTGCGAAGGAGGGCGTACAATGAGCATTCTGATCAATAAGGATACCCGTGTTCTTGTCCATGGGATAACCGGACGCGAGGGAATGTTTCATTCGTCTCAGATGCTGGAGTATGGGACCAATGTAGTCGCCGGTGTGACACCTGGCAAAGGTGGAGAGTGGGTACTGGGAGGAAAGGTTCCGGTTTTTGACACTGCGAAGCGCGCAGTTGAAACAACCGGGGCCAACTGTTCTGTATTATTCGTTCCGGCACGGTTTTCTGAAGACGCTATGCTCGAGGCGGCGGATGCTGGTGTGGATCTGATCATCTGTATCACCGAAGGAATCCCTGTTCAGAGTATGATGCGGGTTACCCGGTATCTCAGCCAGATTGGAACGAGATTAGTAGGGCCAAATTGTCCTGGTTTGTTGTCACCGGGTGAAAGCAAAGTTGGTATCATACCCGGGCATATCACAAAACCAGGCCATGTTGGCGTGGTTTCCCGCTCAGGCACACTGACCTATGAAGTACTTTATGCACTCCTGCAACATGGCATGGGGGTTTCCACCTGTGTCGGGATTGGCGGAGATCCTGTTATCGGGACTTCTTTCACAGATGTTCTCGCGCTTTTTGAAGATGACCCACAGACAGAAAGTGTTGTCCTTATCGGTGAAATCGGTGGAATAGATGAGGAACTGGCAGCAGAGTATGTCTCGGATCATATGACAAAGAAAGTTGTGGGATTTATCGCCGGACGTTCTGCTCCTCCCGGAAAAAGAATGGGACATGCTGGAGCGATCGTTGAAGGTGGGACAGGCCTGGCGAAGGATAAAGTTGAAGCATTGGAGCGGGCTGGGGTTGCGGTTGCCGCGAATCCAGAGGAAATTCCAGATTTGATTGATTAAGAGGACGGATCAGCACTCCTGAAGGTTGTACCTCGGGCACCTTCAGGAGTGTATCCAGGAGGTTAGTTTGGCAGGGTTAAGAGTAATAGCCGGGAAGGCAAAGGGCAGGAAG
The DNA here is from genome assembly GCA_016927115.1 of Anaerolineales bacterium. GTDB lineage: Bacteria > Chloroflexota > Anaerolineae > Anaerolineales > E44-bin32 > JAFGNH01. The sequence continues at coordinate 41,380 of JAFGNH010000025.1, forward strand.
CTTCTCATGGTACCGGGTGATTCAACCAGGCCGGTCAGTGACAGGGTTAAAGAGGCGTTCTTCAATATTATCGGCCCGGATATTCAGGATGCTGTGTTTCTGGATCTGTTCGCAGGAACCGGCAGTGTAGGCATTGAAGCACTGAGCCGCGGTGCCGCGGAGGTTGTGCTGGTTGATCGTGATAGGCAGGCAATCAGGACAATCGAACAGAATTTAATAAACACAAATCTTAAAGAAAATGCTGTTGTTCTGAATCGGGATGCTTTTAAATCCCTGGGGCAGTTTAAGGATAAGCGCTTTGATTATGTATACATTGCGCCTCCGCAGTATATAGGGCTTTGGAAACAAGCACTGCTGGCTCTGGATCAGAAGCCGGATTGCCTGTATCCGGATGCTATGGTGATTATTCAGATACATCCCCGAGAATTTGAGGAGCTGGAGCTTCAAGCCCTGAACAAAATTGATAAACGGAAGTATGGCAATACGCTTCTCGTCTTTTATGAGTATCCCGGAACCTAACTGCTTTTTTCCACCAGATCCGGGGTGTCCATCTGAATATCCAGCTTCCCCTCGTCGGTGTATTGGTACAGGGCTGCAAAGGGCGGGCTCTTTCCCGCGAGCACAGCAATGGATTTTTCTATCAGCATGGGGGTGTCTTCCATCAGGGGCAGGCTTTTGAGATCCTCTATGGAAATCCAACTTGCTTCTCCTTCAGGGGAGACAAGTAGTGCTTCTGATGCGATCATACGTAGTCCTCCAGCAAATATATAAAGTGCTATACCGGGGCTGCTTGCGGTGTTTATCATTACTGTACCGCAGAGCTGCAGTGAATCGGGTACAAGACCAGTTTCCTCCTCAATCTCACGTAGAGCTGAGCGGAAGATGGATTCCCCCTGATCAACATGGCCTCCTATGCCGTTGTACTTCCCAGCCCAGGTCCCTTTTAATCCGCTGTATCTGATGAGGAGCACCTTGTTCTCACTGAACAGAAAACACAAGGTGCGGGGAATGACAGTATATTTTCTTGTTTCGATACGCTGCTTCTTCTCATTCATCAGTTACCTCTATGGATCGATCTTTATTGGTTGTTAATGATATCTTACCTGATCGTATCTGCATGCCAACTCTTTTCGAATTCTTTTTAAGGGTACCGCGAGAATCCCCGCAGACAGAATTGGATGGACTGTGCTGTATAGTATATGGGAAAGCACTACACACTGGCAGGTGAAGTACGCTTTTTGATATCCTTCAGCTGCCTGTCTCACAAGGAGGTATCTGACAGTTGTAATTTCCAGTTATTAACTTTTCATATATGCAAAAAGGCAGCAATCGAGCTTCTGAGGCTTCCTGGCAGGCCTGAATACAATCCTGGAAACCGTAGCAAATTTCCCCTTCAGACCTCGAAGACCAGAGTCGGGATGTCAGGAACTGGTCAGGATTTTGTTTGCCCTTCAGTTTGGGTATGGCTATAATCAAATCAGTGAATCAGGAGATAATAAACGAGTAGATGAGGAGAAAAAGATGACTGACCCGCTTGGAAAAATATCTGAAGGACAAGGAGTAGTAGCCAAGATCCGCAACTTCCTTTCCGGCTTTATTGGGTATGTTGAAGCAGGAAATCGACGTACAGCCGATAAAATGCTGCGCGAAACGATATCGATGCGTTTTGAGGAGCAGTGGTCGCGGATGTCAGAACTCCAGCGAGAATTTATCAGCAGTGGTAATCTCGAATTGGTGGATGATCTGGAAGCTGCTGCCATAAAAATCAGGACCTTTGCAGACCGGATTAAGACAGCATCCTACGGCTATAGCGGCTTTTTTGATGCTGTCAACATAAATAAGGATGAGATTCAGAAATTGTACGAGTTTGACCTGTCGATGTTGGAGAAAAGTGAACAGGTCGGCCGGGCAGTGGATAATGTCGAGCAATCTATTGGAACTGATGGTTTGCCTGCATCCATTCGCAACCTGGTCAGCTTAAGCCAGGAAGTGATTGATATCTACAATCGTCGTGAGGAAGTGATCCTGTCGATCTGAGGAATCTCGGATCGAATTGTTCAATGAGGAGTATAAAAAAATGGCGAGAATCTTTGATGTAATTGAATATCCGAATGAGATGCGTGATGAAATAGTGCATCGTTTCCCGGAGACAGGTTCCGGCGATTTTCGAATTGGCAGCCAGGTGATTGTTCGGGAATCGCAGAATGCTGTTTTCTACCGCGACGGTAAAGCTCTGGATAACTTTGGCCCCGGCCGGCACACGATTACTACAGCCAATGTGCCGGTTCTGATTGATTTTATCGGCAAAGCGTTCAACGACCGCACTCCTTTCACTGCTGAGGTTTATTATGTGTCGATGCGTGAATTTGCTGAGCAGAAATGGGGAACACCTCAGCCGATCATCGTTCGCAATCCTGGCATGGGGTTGGGAGTAGCGCTGCTCCAGGGGTTCGGAACCTACAGCTTTGAAGTATCGGATCCTCAGCAGTTTGTCACTCAGATCGTGGGAACCTCAGGCTCATATCGCACAGTCGAAATTGAGAACCGTCTCCGGTCGATGCTGATCTCCAAAATGGCTGATCTGCTTGGCGAAACAACGGCAGCAAAGAGTGTTCCAGAGTTGATTGCGCTGACTGAGGAGATGGGAAGCGGGGTCCGTGCCAAATCACAGGATGATTTCAAGGCAATCGGCCTGACGCTGAAGAGCTTCTATATTGAAAGCCTCAAACCCTCTGACAAATCAGCAGAGGAACTTCGTGCAATGGGTATGCTCGATATGGCAACCTATACCCAGCTGCAAGCGGCAGACGCGATGCGGGATGCGGCACAGAATCCGAGCGGTGGTGCAGGCCTTACCGCAGGCATCGGAGCAGGGATGGGGATCGGAAATGTTCTGAGCCAATCCCTTTCTCAGGGAATGAATGCCCCGGGCGCTGCACCTGCGGCAGGCGCTCCAGCAGTTCCTGATGTTATGACACCAACAGAAGCTGCTTCTTATCTGAAGGTGGCGGAAGAAGACGTTGTTGCTGCGATCGAGGAAGGCCAGTTGAAGGCCAAGAAGATCGGAAAGGCGTATCGGATCAGTAAAGAAGCACTGGATGAATTTCTGAGCAGCTGATTTTCATCTCACTTCAAAAAGCGGAAAGCCGTCCTTCTCAGGGCGGCTTTTTTGTTTAATCCGGAACTGTCAGGGTTTATCAGGAGAACTGTTCGATAAGGCGGGAAGTATCTTCCTCTGAGAGTGGGGAGCCTTTCGGAAGTTTACGAAGCAGAGGTTTGATTTTCTTCTGGTGTACACAGAGCACAGGAGCGTTTTCCAGATTTACTTCTGCATCGCGATGAAGGAAGACTACGATAGGTGTCAGGGTGACCACGGTTTCAGGCAGGACGGACTTGAACTTTTTCCGGGCGGCTCCAATATTACGTTCGATCTGAGCTGCAAGGTCTCTGTTCTTTGTTTTCTTTGTTTTGTTGTTCTTTTTTGTTTTGAGGGAATACCATTTCCCATCTTCGTAGAGGACCTTTCCGTTGTCCAGTGCGGGGATAAGCGAATATACGCCTGTTGGTGAGACAAGAACATGATCAGCTCCCAGTTTGAATTGGAACAGATGGAAGTTCGAATCCAATCCTTTAACCGACGCTGCGATCATTTCATCCACGCGTGGTTGTCTTGACCAGCGGTTGATCATACCGATCCCGATCTGAGAGCTGAATAACCCTATCATTGCCAGAATGAAAATGGTGTTGATATACTCCGGTTTCGACATGGAAAGCAACAGCGCGATAACCATGACCGCCAGGCCTCCGAAAGAAAGTATCTTTCCGATTTTGGCTTTAAGCTTGATTCCCACTTTATCAATATAGACTTGCATACCTACTCCTGTATCAAAAAAAATGTCCTGATAAGGAAACCCTGTTTCAGGAAGTCGATTATTTTATGCCCGATTGCATCGCTGCAAGCAGATTATGCTCTACAGCTTTTCGGGCTTCTCCGATGGCACTGACCAGAGCCCGGGCATCGGATCTGCCATGACCAACAAAAACAAGACCCTGTACACCGAGCAGTGGAGCTCCACCGTATTCAGAGGGGTCAAGGATTGAAAAAACACGTTTGAAGGCCGGTTTCGCCAGCAGTCCTCCGAGGCTGGTAATAGCGCCGGCCTGGATTTGTTCCTTGATCAACTCCACAAGGAATTTCGCCACAGCTTCGCTCGATTTAATCAGAATGTTTCCGTAAAAGCCATCTGTTACGACAACATCTGCTTCACCGGCGAAAACCTCCTTGGGTTCAAGGTTGCCAATAAAATTCAATCCACTTTCCTTCAGCAGCGGAAAAGTATCCTTCACCAGCTGGTTTCCTTTTCCTTCTTCCTCACCGTTTGAAAGAAGCCCCACGCGAGGTTCCGGGATGCCATGAACTTTTTGTGCGTACAGGGACCCGAGCCTGGCGAATTGCAGCAGATATTCAGGTTTACAGTCTGTGTTGGCTCCGACATCGATAACAATTGCAGTGCCATTGGCCACAGGAACGGTTGGCGCAAGGGCCGGGCGTTTCACTCCGGGGATTCGGCCCAGACGGAAGATAGCGTTTACCAGCGCACCACCTGTGTTTCCTGCTGTAACGAATGCATCCGCTTTATCCTCTTTGAGGAGATCCATACCTACAGCCATTGAACTGGAAGCTTTCTGACGGGCGGTTCTGGCGGGTTTATCTGTCATCTGGAAGACCTCGGAAGCATGGATGATTTCCACCAGTCCGGTTTCAGGCTCCAGGGCCTCCAGTTTTGGCTTGAGTTCCTCTTCCTTTCCTACCAGCAGAACAGGATCTCCCCATTTCTTCGCAGCCAGGACAGCTGCCTCCACTTCGGGAATCGGACAGGTATCACTGCCCATGGCATCAAGAACAATTCTCATTTGTGATTTCTCCCAACTTTTTTATACCGCGGGTTGACTTTCCCGGTTCATAGGCTATAATACCGCGGAATTCAGATAATTGCGCTGGTGCTGGAACTGGCAGACAGGCATGGTTGAGGGCCATGTGTCGCAAGACGTGCGGGTTCGACCCCCGCCCAGCGCACCTGAAAAGAAGCTGCACAGAAGCAGCTATTTTTGATTCTCTTCTCTTTTTCTTATTCAGGGGACACAGAGTGATAGATCTCTATATGTGTGGTTTCCGGAGCCATGGGAAGCAGAGGGATAGTCAGTGTCAGCAGATGGCTTATTTCCGCTGATAGCGAAACATGTTCCGGGATTAACCGGGTAAGCGGCGTGAGATCTGGGGTAACCCCCATGGATGGTGCCTGTTTGCTGAGTGCTATGAATATGCGCTGCTGGGTTGAGAGCAGTGCTTCCGAGTCGGTAGAAAGAAAGGTAACCAACCCGATCACCTGGTCCCCATGGAGTTGACCGCCATCAAATTGGATACCCCCAAGATAATCAACAAATGTGGAAAAGGCGACTTGATCGAAAACGATCCATTGATCTGGCGTTAACGGCGTTTTCTGTTGTACAGCTGCGAGGAAGTTGCTGGAAAGACCCTCCGAGTCGGAATACTCGAAACGGGACCGAAGTGAGGAGAGATCCTGTGAGGTGTCGGCAGAACCCACAGGGAGACCAAGCAGGAAAATATCCTTTGCCGGCAGCCTATACGTCATAAACCATGTCCCAAGAAGCTGTGGATTCTCTGAGTGGAGATTGTCTACCCAGATCAAAAGAAGAGTTGTTTGTTGTTGGTCGAAGGCTGTTTGTGGTGTCGGTGTAGCCTCTGCTGTTGCAGGCGACCGCATCCAGACACTGAAGAGACCCAGCGCAAAGCAGGCTATCGCAACAAGGAAGATGATGGGTGTTGGTGATTTATTTTTCATAAGCAGTGGACTGATCCTTCAGGCGTCTGCACTTGAGATTGTACTCTGGTGCACGTGAAGCCGCAATCAGCCCACCGGAAATCTACTGGGTCAGAATAGAATCACCTGGAGTAATCCCCCTGCGGCCCAGCCAAGAATATAAGCCACGCTTCCCCAGAGAAGAATCGGTGCGTATCGTACGATCACTTGAACCGTATCCTTATTCTCCAGGGCGAATTCAGCCAGCACAACCAGCATACGCCAGAATGTTAACTGGACCTGTATTCCCGCAGGAGTGGCTAAAATTTTCTGCATTGTTCTTCTCCTTCTACCTGGATGTGCTTATACGCAGGATACGGCCGTGGGAATCGGTAGTCACCCGTACAATTCGATTGAGAGATTTCCCACCGGGAAGGTTTACTTTACCCCGATAAATCAGCAGGTAGTGAAAACTCCCATTGGGGACTGATTGCCGGCTGACAGTAGGCCGCGCCCCAGACATTTCTGGAAATTGGCGAGAGACTTTTTTGTTTATTTTTGAAATAGCATCTCTGTCTACCATTATTCCCTCATTTCACTCATCAAAGCCCGGCGCCGAAGAAATGTTGGTACATCAATATCGTCTGTGGAAAGAATGTGCTCCGGAACAGGAAGGTTTTCACGAGCAGTTTTTGAAGAGGAGGACAAAATATTGCGAACAGGTTGCGCTCCAATACCGGTGATGATCAGAATTACCTGAGTGCGGTTCTGCATATCCGGATTATTGGATGCCCCAAGGATCAGATCTGCATCTGGGGCAACAGCTTTTCGTAGTTCGAGCACAGCGTCACCGACCTCAATGAGGCTGAGGTCATCGCCACCGGTAAAGTGGACCAGCACTCCCTGTGCCTGATCCAGACTGTCTATTGTCAACAGAGGATGGTGGAGCGCCTGCTGGATGGCTGAGACTGATTTCTGGGGGCCTTCTCCCAATCCAATAGACATGAACGCACCGCCGCCACGCTGCATAATTTCCCTGACATGGGCAAAATCAACATTAATTAGACCGGGCTGTGTCACAAGCTCAGCAATTCCCTGTACTCCCTGACGCAGCACATCATCCGCAACGCGGAAAGCAACCTCGAGACTGAGATTCTGCGGAATAATCTGCAGTAATCGATCGTTTGGAATGGTAATCAAAGTATTTGTATGGGGGCGAAGTTTCCGTATGCCCTCACTTGCGTTTCTTTCACGCCGGGCCATTTCAAAGGTAAACGGCGTGGTAACAACCGCAATTACGACCGCTCCTGTCTCTCGGGCGATTTCAGCGGCCACCGGTGCTGCGCCAGTACCTGTACCACCACCCATTCCGGCAGTGATAAAAACCATATCGGAGCCTTTGAGTGCGGCTGCTATCTCACGACTGCTTTCCATAGCGGCTGCAGCCCCGATCTTGGGATCACCACCGGCACCCAGGCCGCGTGTAATTGTCGGGCCCAGGCGAATCCTGGTTTCTGCAAGCGATTTGTCCAGTGCCTGGTGATCAGTGTTGGCCGCGATAAAATCAATACCGGTCAGTCCCAGCTCAATCATCCGGTTTACGGCATTCGAACCGCCGCCTCCCAGGCCGAGAACCGTTATCCGGGGTTTCCCTATTTGTGAAAAATCTTCTGTAGAAGGCCCGGGTTTTAATGCTGCTCTGACTCTGATAGGTCTTGTCTCATCCATAACGTTCTCCTGATTGTTCAGAGGTTTGCACTTCTGGTTCACTTTCTGAAACAAGGTCGCTGAAAGGAGCCAGGTCAAGGCGGGAGACGATACAGGATTCAGCGCGCAGACTATCCTCGATTACTGAAGGGAATTGTGTTTCATCGCCAACCACTGTAACGCGTTCTGCATAGCGAGCTTCTTCTGCTGAGAAGCCGATAACCGGATGAGCAGTCCGGATAAAATCTCCGAAGCTTTTCCAGTCCCAAAGGCTCCCGGCATCGAGATCCCGCGGTAAAAGCACATAATGGACGATAGGTTTGACTGGTATCTCCTGGGGGACTGCGGATGCTTGTTTATTCTGCGTTGAATGTAACAGGGTCTGCATTGCCTTTACCACCGGCAGCGGTTCCGAGATGCTGGGGAACCATGCTGAATCTGTGCCGGGAGTAGAAGATGCGAGGCAGTAGAAGGAAAAGTTTAGCAGGTTACCGGGAAGAGTTTTATTCTGCAGCAGTCTTGTGATGGACAGGGTGTCCTCACTATGCCTGTCCAAATCAACCCGGGTTGGTTCGGCAGTGGGCAGCGAAGAACCGCCTGCGGCAACCAGAAAAGAGGGTATCTCACCGATAATCTTTTTATAGATTGCCGAATACCAATCGAAAATACGCAAGCCGCGCTGATCCTGAGACCCTTCCGGTGTGTGGTAGGGCAAGGACTCCGGCCAGTTTTCCGGTCCGCCAATTCCCCAATCAAGCTGCTGGTTGTATGTCCAGGCATAGACGGACAGGACAAGCTGTTTGATCTGGTCAGGTGCACGACGCTGGAGTGCAGACAGGGCAGCTTCCAGGAAAGCAGTATCCCAGTAATCTCCACCTGGCTCGAGCGGCGGAAAAATGGCTTTCAAACCCGCTGTTCGCTGAGCTTGCAATACCGGGATAAGGAAATCTGTAAAACGTTCGATCAGTCGTATCCTGGTCCACTCATTTTGTCGCCAGCTGGACTGACAGTTGGGCCGATCAAACACGACAACATACTGCACACCCCAACGGGCATACAAGGACAGGAGGTCGGAATACCCTTCCACCAGTGTTCCAATCCGGACAGGAAGGCGGACTACGGGTGTAATGCCTGCGTCGATAAGACTCTTCAGGAAATGCTCAGGGATAGCTCGGTGGGCTGAAGAGGTGAGTGTCAGCCATCTAGCCCCAAGAGACCGCAGGATCGGAAGCCAGGTAGCCAGATCTGCCTGAGAGTAATGCAGATCATCCGGATAGTAGTGGTAGCCTAATTGGCGCAGTTCCTCTGTCATGATTTAATTTCCTTCCTGCCGGATAAATTTGCAAGAACCATGCCGGTTCCGTTTCTGACTGCTATTTTGAGACAACCAGCTTCATGATCTTTCCCGTATGATCGATAGTAACTCTGGCGAAGCGGGAGTGTATCCGGTTGGCTGAGCGGATGTCTTTTGAGAAAGTAAAAATGTAGTGTTGGCCATTCTCACCTGGGACGAGCTTGGCATTGGAAGCCTGTATACCCTGTCCGATGTGGGAATAGATCGGCGAGTGGATCACGCACTCCGCATCGGACATTCCGGGCAGGTAGCTGGCCATGATGGTTTTCACTTTCGTCAGCATCATCGGATCAAACTCGGATTCCGGCAGCACAGTTTCTTTGGAGGTCGAAACAACTTTCATCGAAGCCGGCCGATTTTTTGAACGGGAAGAAGTCTTGCTGTCCGACTGTGAAGCAGCTGCTGTAAACAGAGGGTCACCGAAAAGGACGAAAGAAATCAGGGTTTTCTGATCTTCTCCATCAAGGAAGCCCTGTCTTTCATGCATTTCAGCTGCAAGTCTCAGCCTGGCCTGTCGCAGCGCTTCTCCAGCCGGGATGCGCTGTTTCAGATTTATCCAGAAAAGTTTGCTGAGCAGATCAGCAGCAATAAGCGGAGTATTGACGGAACCATAAGAGATCTTCGTTGAACCCACGACAACTTTGCTGCCGGAGGCAAGGAAGCGCAGTGAAATCGCGCTTTCTGAAGTTTTATCGACCGTATTCGCTCCATAACATGCTTCTGTAAATATGACCTCAGGAGCGGAGCCGCTGTTGAGAATGTCATCAGGGCGGAGTGCAACAGGGAATTCTTCCACGTCCGGGGTGGTAAATGGGTCTCGCTGGCCGAACCATTCCGGAGAATCCTCCAGCCCATGCAGGTTGAAATAAGAGAAACGGACACCTGCTGAGCCATCAGGCGGGTAGGGGCCTGCTTCGACAGGAGGGGATGTTTGCAGGGAGCGTGGCGAGCCGATTACCCGGAACACATCCATGGCTGCTTTACGCCAGATATCTGCACTATAGCCTAATGCACTGGTTTGGTTTCCGGTGATGCGGCCGAACAATCGGGATATCCAATTCCGGATTTTTCCGAAGATACCGGTTTTCTGTACAGGGTTCCGGTGGTACTCAGCTGTATCGGTAAGTGCCTTCAGCAGCTCATCGATTTGATCGGAGGGGAACCGTCCTACAGGCCATTCGGGTGCATAGTAGTTTTCATCCGTAGTGCCATAGGGGTTATCCGATAGGATCACATCATCATCATCATCCGTGGGGTTAGGGAGCTGATGGAAGGGGATCACTTTATCGCTGCCAACGATCAAAAGAGCGCCAATCATCTCGCCCTGATTCCGAAGCGCCTGATCAAGATCGGCAAGCCGCAGTTTAATCTGCCAGGCGTTGCCTGGGTCAGCAGGTGCAAGCTGAAAAGCAGAGAGCGAGTTTGGATCATCGATAAAGAGAATATGTGCATTCCACGCCGGCCGGCGTTTCATCATCAAAACAAGATTAACCAGTGCTTTATTGATTCGTTCGAATCCTTCGTCGTCAAGTGTCTGCACAAGGCGTGTGCGGCTGGAGAGGATGATGTATGCCGGTTTACGGCCATCGTCAGCCCGCTGGGTTCGATCAACTTTCAGCCTTTGTGCAAGCTGTTCAAACTCAGCTTTAATTTCCTCAAGTTCATTCTGTCCGGAGATAGATTCATCCCCGGACCGTGGGCCCTGGAAAGCTTCCCAGGGTTCGGGCTGCGGCAGGTCAGCGGGATCGATATCCACTTCTTCTTCAGTATTGATGTCAGAGGAGCCATTCTTGGCAACAGCGTGAGATTGGTTGGTCTGGTTCTCCGTATTCTCTATAAAGGATGCTGAATTCTCAGTTGAAGCAGAGGTGCTTTCCAACGTTTCCGTAAGGAGGTTATCACCCAGTACCGCGGATACCTGTGCAGGAATAGCAGATGAGAACTGAGCATTCAGGGAAGAAGGCCACAAATTCCTGTATGGGTTGTCCAGGTCAAAAACATACGCAGCTGCTTCGCCGGCGGGATCTTCAGCTGCTGCCTGATGCAGCAATTCAACACCAAGTGAAGTTTCTCCGCTCCGCATTTTCATCTGGCCGAGCAGCAGCCTGACAGGGACACATTCAGGCCAGCGGTCCTGGGTCTGCAGCAGCAGCGCTTCCAGGATTTCCGGAGGTTTCGACTGTGCGTAGATCCGTGCTGCAATCCAGGTAGGCAGAGGGAGATCCGGTCCGAGTGCGAGTACATCCTCAACTGCAGCAGCTGCGGTAGCATACTCCTGCTTGTTGAGCGCTGCATATGCCAGGGAAAGTCCGGCCGCCCAGGAAGGGCTGCCTTCCGGGATGGGCGTATTCTTCAAAGCAGCGATACAGGCATTCACTGTGGGAAGCAGGTTGAACTGCTTTAAATAGATAATGACACTGGCTGCCAGTTCGTACGCAGGCAGGTATTCCGGGTTGGTGATCCATAATTTCTTCAACCTTGCCAGAGCATTTTGTGCAAGGTTCTGATCGTATTCGGCCCGGGCAAGAAGACAGGTCACCTCAGAATCACCAGGCCAGAACGTCAGCCAGTCTGTTGCCAGGTTGCGGGCTGTGTCCGGTCGTCCGGCAATAAAGGCCGCATGGATTGTTTCCAGCCAGGTATCTCTTCGAATTTGTGTCATGATTCCACCACCGGTTGAAAGGTTTGCCCGTGGACCAGTTCAAGTGCACGCACAGCTGCGAGCTGGTGCATGATATCGGGGTCCTTAGGGTTGAGGGAGGCAGCCTGCTTCAGCATAAAACCTGCTTCCTGATATGCTTTTAACTTCTTCAGGATCATTCCAGCCATGAAGTGTGGAGCGGCCTGGTCTGGATCCAGTGAAATTGCTTCCTGGTATGCTTGCAGTGCAAGACTGAACTGTTTACGTTGTTCGAATATTTTTCCTCTGGCAAGTTGAATTTGTGAATTAGCAGGATTCAACTCGGCTGCGGTATCGAGTTCATCTAGTGCATGATCCAGCTGGCCGGTTTCCATACAGAGGGTACCTAATTTGATCCTGTAGCCAGGATTACGGGGTGCAAGCCGGACCGCTTTTGTGAGTGCTTCAACGGCCTGGTTGTTCTGACCAATCGCCTGATAGGCGTCAGATAACAAAGCCCACAACTCCTCATCCGATGGGTCCTCTTCGATAAGTTGTTTCAGTTCCTGAAGGGCCTCATCCATCTTGCCGGTTTCCAACTTCAAGCGGGATCGTTCGATGGCAAGATATTTCGTTTCGGGTATCAGGTTGCCTGCTTTTTCAAGAGCCTGCAGAGCGAGATCCGGTTCGCCGGCCGAGCGATGGATTTCACTGAGCAGGAGCAGTGCTTCAGCATGTTCCGGTTCGTCCTGCAGTAAAATGTGAACCAATTCAACAGCCTGGACAAAATCCTGCTGGGCCGCTGATGTTCTGGCCCGTCCGAGATAGTACGCCTCACCAGAAGCGCCCAGATCACCAGCACGCTGGAACCAGCGGGCTGCCTTAACCGGCTGCTCAAGTTCAAGCGCCAATTGACCCGCCTCAACGAATATTCCAGAATCTGCAGGGCTGGTGCGGATTGCCTGCTCATACACCTCGGTAGCTTCGGCCAGCTGGCCATCCTGAGCCAGGTTTTGTGCTAGTGAGCGGAGGAAAACGGTGTTTTCGGGCTCAAGAATCACAGCCTGCTGCAAATGGGGCAGTGCTGAGGCTGTATCTTCAATACCGGCATAGATTTGCCCGAGCGCGTTCTGCCACAGCGGTTCGTTTTCCCACCGGGTGACAGCTCCGGTCATTGATTGGCAATATGATTCGATTTCCCCCTCAATAAGCCAGGATGCCGCCTCCAGGTACTCCAGTACAGGTTGGAGATTCGGGTTGATCCTGAGAGAGGATATCGTTTTCCTGGCCATGGAAGTCTGTTTGTGATTGACCAGCGCAATCGATATCAACAAGGATTGCCAGTCATCCAGCTGTGTTTGCTGGTGGATTTTATGGAGGGTATCCAATGCCTTTGAAGGTTGGTTACTCCGGAGCTGGGTTACCGCCAGGCTGGTAAGGAACTCGGGGGTGAGATCTGGGTCAGCGACCGAGGAGATCTCTTCCATGGTTTCCTTTGTAAGGTGGAGCATGGCCAGTTTGAAGCGCAAATTTATCAGGTTGTCGCTGAAGGTTGTTTCTGTGCTGAGCTGATCGACATTTTCCGGATAGGTGGGGGGCAGGGTAATCCCGTTGAAGGAAGCTGACTTTACTGCATGAGTGCGGATATCACACAATTCCCTCAATACAGAATCTGCTTCACGAGCGGCCAACCATGCCTGCTGCATTTCCTGCTGAATTGCAGTGGTCTGATTTTGCTGTACCTCTTGAATCCCTGCGAAAACCTGAATACTGATATCCCAGTAGCCCAATGCTCGTGCGGCTCGTGAAAGCCAGAGTACATCGTCTTCAGTGGTAACTGGTTGGGCATGTGCACGAGCAAACAGGTCGAGTGCCTGGTCGTAGGATTTTTCTTTCGCTGCTGCCAGCGCTGCAATTGAAAGCGAGCCAGCAGGGAGCGGTGTGTTCCATTCCATTGTTGATATGATGTTAAATGCTTCACTGGACTTATTCTGCAGGAGCAGGCACTTTGCCAGCAGAAGCTGAATCTCATGAGTGGATGGAGCTAAAGAAAGGGCCTTATCGAGCAGTATTTTCGCATCACTTAGTTCATCCAGCCTGATCAAACCATCAGCAGCCTTTGTGAGGACCGCAGGGTCATCAGGCGAAAGCGCAACAGCTTTGCGATACGACTGGCGTGAATCGATATGGTCACCTTCAGTAAGCTGGTAGGCAGCAAGCTGCAGCGGAAATGCAGCGCACTCGGTGAACCGGGAAGCTGCCTGATTGAGCAGCTCAGTGGCTGCAGCGCGCCGGTCCAGTTTCCAGAGGGCTTCACCGGCCCGCAGAAAACCTTCCGGATCCTGTGGAGCCTGCTGCGTGTATTTTCGCCACGCTTTCTGCGCTCCCTGGAAATCATTGGACCCTTCGCTCGCTTCCGCCAACTGGCGGAGAAGCCCATTTTCAAGAGGCAGTGTGTTGATCCCATAACGGAGAACACGAACCGCATTTTCATTCAAACCAGCTTTCAGCAGTAATTCACCAGCTTTAATCAGTGTGGATGCAGAATGCCGGCCGTAGTAGAGTGCTGCAGCAGCCGAATCTCTAACGTCCTGGAGTCGATCCTGTGCCAGCCGAAGGGAAGCAGCATTCAACCAGGTTGAAGCGCTTTGAGGATACTTTTCCAGCATCATCTGCAGAATCTCTTCAGCCCTGGCTTCAGACCCTGAAGCAATTGCTGCCTGCAGGAGCAGTGATTGGGCGGCTTCATGGTCTTTCCGGAGTGAGAGTATCTGTGACGCTGTATCCATACACTGCTGGAACATACCTGCTTGCAGGTATGCCTGTGCCAGAGGGAGCATCACATCGGTATCACCGGGTAGTGCTTCCATAGCTGATTCGAGGGTGGTTAGCGAGAGGATCAGATTTTCTTCTTCTGCTGCTGTACTCGCCAGGTTCAGAAATGCCATTTTCTGCATCTCACGATCAGTCGAGGCAGAAGCGGAGGCCAGGAAAGCCTGGTACTGCTGGCGTGCTTCTGCCCCGCGTCCTGCTGCAGCGAGGCTTTCAGCGAGCCAGAAAACGGCCTGATCCAACCCTTCCTTCCTTACTGCCTGCTGGAGGTGTAAAACAGCCTTTTCGAGCATGTTGCCATTATGTTGGCTTGCCAGGAAGAAAATCCTTCCGGCGGAAAGATTCTGCTCAGGCTCAAGATGAAGGGGAAGTTCTGCGAGCAACGAGGCAGCTTGAACAGCACTTCCCTCCGCCTCGGTCAACAGAGCGAGATTAAGCACGAGTTCCCAGTTCCGTGGCTGCAGCTCATGAGCTTTCTGCAGCACGATGCTGGCCTTGGGATCCGCCATCTTCTGCAAGAGAGAGGCGTAGAGCATAGCTGTACGTGCAGACCGCTGATTCAGCCTGAACGCACGTTCGGCAAAACCCAGGGCTTCGCTGTACCGGTTCTTTGTATAAAGCCAGTCTGCATATGCAGTCAGGAGTTCGGGGTCATCCAGTACAGCCTGATTGGCTCGGGCAAAAGCAGTCTCGATTTCTCCATCGGCAGCCGTGTCTTTCAGAGTATTTATGTAAGCCAGCCATAAAGCCGGCTCGTGGGGATACTCTGTCAGGAGCGAATTCATTCGCTGGGCTGCCTCATCCGTCTTTCCCAGACGGGATAAAGCCTGACAATGAATGGTTTCTGCCAGAAGGTCTTCCGGGTTTTCCTCAAGCATCAATGCAGCTGTAGACTGGGCGAGTTCCGCTGAACCGGCTTCCAGTGCGCATTGTGCCATATTGGCTCGTTCCAACGGCTCCACGTCGGTGAGTTTTTCCCAATGGGGCAGAGCCTGAGCGTGCTTCCCGATTGCCTGAAGGGCTAAAGCCAGAATTTTACGTCCGGGAAGCGAACCAGGGGCCATTGATAGCCCGATCTGGGCGGTTTCAACCGCTGAACGGTAGTCTCCGCTTGCATACAGCTGTGCAGCAAGAATAGAATGGGCTTCCGGATTTCCCGGATTCATGCTGGTGTATGTCCGGGCGACTTCCAGAGAGGCCTGTTGTCCGCTGGTTTTATCCAGGGTATCAAGCAGCACTGCAACCCAGTAAGCGAGATTGCCTTCAATATCCTGAATACCGTCAGCTGCCTGTGACAGCAGAACCTTTGCCCGTTCGATTTCACCCAGTTCCCGCTGAGATATGCCGGCAGCAATGCACTCCTCAATGCTTTCACAAGCGTCAGGGAGGACTGCGAGTGCTTCCTCATACTGCCCGAGGTTGTTATATGCCTGTGCAAGCAGTGCTCGCCGCAGGTGGGATGGTTCTGTCTGGAGTGCCTGCTTCCTGCGGGAAGCTTCCTTTTTATAATCCTGTTCTTTCCATGCAGCTTCAGCCAGCTCATCTGCCAGGATCGCTTGCAGGGAGGAGAGGTTTTCAAAGCTGTTTTCGAGGTCCATATCAGGATTTGCAGAATCAACCGTAAGCAGCTTTTTCGCAGCCTGGTTGACCGCCAACCCGGTGATTCGGTGCTCAAGGGAAGCGGATGAGGTTCCTGCTTCTTGAGAGAGCTCTGCGGTAATTGCCGCGACCAGTTCCGTCTCTCCTCTGTTTTGAAGCCTCACTGCAATTCTATTGAGGTCCTCAATGGGAAGGGAAACAAACCTGCGGGCTGCTCCTATAAGACCTTCATTTGCGATCAGGCAGCTGCACAGAAGCTGCAGCGCTTCTTGCTCTTCCGACAGCGAAAGAAGAGAAAATAGCTCGTTACCTGCAGGCAGGTATGGCCATGCAAAAAGCAGGGGTTCCTGCCAGAAGGCCGGGTTGTTCAGGACGACGTTCGCAACTTCATTTTCCCAACCAGTACGGTCGGCGGCTTGTAGAATATGTGATGCGAAAGAAGCGGCTTCTTCAATCGTCTTTGGACTCCGTTGTTCTGGCAGCACATCTGACCAATCTGTTTCCTTTCCCTTCTGGGCCAATGAGCCTGGCTGGAGGGTTTCCGGTTTCTGATTGATAGCCAGAAAGGCTAACCGGGACGGTGCCAGGTTATCGGGTGAGACCTGGTCTGTCGCTGCAAGCACAGCAGGCCGATGCAGATATTCCCACGCCAGCGGTGATCGCATCAGGCGACCAACTGTTGCGGGGATTTCACCAGGAGACAAGATTTTGCTAAGACGAGCCAGTACTTCAGTGTCCGCGATCATACAGATCAACTCCTAAGCAGGTATGGCTGCAATTTGCTGGAGCGCCCAGAAGGATGCCCCCATCAATCCAAGGCCAATCAGCATCAGGAAAGCGCCGATGCCGGTTGATGTGCGTACCAGCTGATTGACAGCATAGACCAGTTCCGATGCACTTGAGACCAGCCCTGCAACTTCCTGTGCCAGGCCCTTCTGGCCCAATTCAGCGGTGCTGGACGCGAGAGCCTGGATCTCACTGGCATACCCGCGGCGCAGCAGGATGTAAACGCCCAGCAGGAAGCAGAAAGCACCCAGCACAAAAATGGCGGCGGTAACAAGCAGTCGGGTTTCTAAAACTGAGAATGGGAACATGGAATACCTCCAGATAGATCATCTGAGATATTCAGTGCAAGGATCGTGCCAGTTTAGTTAGTGTTCCCTAGTTCTGGAATTCAGGAGGAAGGTGATTGATATCAATAGTTTCATCATCGCAGAAGAGCATTGCACGTTCGATCGTATGGCGCAGCTCGCGGATATTTCCCGGCCAGTAGGGCTGCTTGAGTGCTTCGAGTGCACGTGGGGAAGCGCTGCTGATGGCAGTTCCCATACGAGGATTCAACTGGCGGATAAACGTTCCCACCAGTGCCGGGATATCAGCCTTGCGTTCACGCAGGGGTGGTATATGCAGGTCCAGTACCTTCAGGCGGTAAAACAGGTCTTCACGGAAGGTCTTTTCGGCAACCATTGCAGGCAAATCACGGTTGGATGCGGCCAGAATCTGGATGTCAACAGATATTTCTGTAACTCCGCCGACACGCCGGAAGGAGCGATCTTCGAGGACTCGCAGTAATTTTGCCTGCATATCCGGTTTTGTAGAAGAAATTTCATCGAGAAACAGGATTCCGCCATCGGCAACTTCGATTAACCCGGGTTTTTTCTTGACAGCGCCGGTAAATGCGCCTGCTTCGTGGCCAAAAAGCTCAGATTCAATCATGGTATCGGGAAGGGCGGAGCAGTTAATCGGGATGAAGGATTTATCGGCGCGCGGGCTCATCTGTCTGAGTGCCTGTGCCAGAACTTCCTTGCCTGTACCGGTTTCTCCGGTAATCAACACGGAAACGGACGCCTGGGCAGCCCGTTGGGCTTCATGCATCAGTTTTTTCATCTCCGGCGTGTCACCAACGATCATTTCCACCTGTCCGGATGAAGCTCTGCGAAAAAGGTCGATTTCCCGGCGCATGGTTACGATCTCGCTGGAACGGTCAACAGCCTGCTGCAAGCGCTGAAGGTCAAGCGGCTTCTGCAGGAAATCAACAGCACCTTTTTTCATTGCTTCAACGGCGGTGTCAATTTCACCGAAAGCCGTGATCAGAATGACCGGCGGGCTGGGGTTTTCAAGGGCAATTGTGTCCAGGAGAGACAGTCCGGAACCGTCCGGCAGCATTACATCGAGGAGGATAATGTCCGCTTCACCAACACCGATAATTTCCCGGGCTTCAGCCAGAGAACCCGCTTCAAGTGTCTGGTAACCGGCGTCTTTGAGTGCTTCGCCCACAAAACTACGGGCGATTTCTTCGTCATCAATGATCAAGACTGTAATCGACATGCACTACTCCTGTCCGGATTTAGGTGCAGCTGGGATCTGTATGGTAAAGATTGTACCCGCTCCCGGATAACTTTCAACTGCGATATGCCCTTTATGAGCGTTCAGAATACGGCGGCTGATCGCCAGGCCAAGCCCGGTACCACTCTTTTTCGTTGTGAAGAAAGGATTAAAGATGCGATCAATTAACTCCTGTGGTATTCCGGGGCCCGTATCTGCGATTTTTATCTCAACCATCTCACCCTGTGGCGTGATCGCCTTTTCAAGCGAAACGGAGAGTGTGCCTCCCTCTTCCATTGCCTGCATGGCATTGGTGATCAGGTTCACCAGGACATGCTCCAGTGTCCGCTGATCAGCCAGTGCAGCCGGTGCAGAGGTATTAAAGGCGGTGTAACATTCAATATTAGACTGCTGCAGGCGTGGTTTCCAGCGTTGGAGCAGGCGATCGAGCAGATCCTGGAGCAAGAGAGGCTCCATTTTTAATTCCAATGGGCGGGCAAAGAAAAGAACATCACTGAGGAGTTGATCAAGCCGGGTACATTCCTTTCGGATCCGGTCCAGTGAGGGGAACAACTCATGATCCTCACCCAGCCGTGAACCGATCAGCTGAACACCAGTGCTGATATTATTGATCGGGTTGCGGACTTCGTGAGCGAAAATGGCAGTTACTTCGCCCAGAAGTGCACGCTGGCTGAGGGCTTCATTCTGATCGGCAATCGCCTGTTTTTCTGATTGATCGGAGAAAACAACCAGCAGAGAGGGCTCTTCCCCACCGGATCGTGGGTGGACAGAAAGACGAATGGGGAAGGGGGTGCCATCCCTGCGGTGGATCACAAGGTTCGATTCGGCAGAAAGCGGCTGTCCATGCGATGCAAGCAGCCAGGAGAGTATGTCTGTAGAGCTTACAAGCACGTCCTGTACGCCTCGTCCCTGCAGGTCACGCACAGGGCTGCCGAGCATTTTTGCAGCTGCAGGGTTGATGTACTGGACTTTGTAGCTGCTGTCCAGGTGAAGGATGCCATCGGTAATAATAGCGGATTGGTCTTCCAATTTTGTTTGCAGCAGGCTGAGTCTCTGTTGAAGCGTCGAAAAGGTCTGTCTTTGCAGTTCGAGCAATATACCTGCATGGAGGATGGTGGCGGCTGCTTCCATCAGATTTTGGCTGGATTCTGACACTGCGCCCGGTTCTTCCCAACCGATAACAAGCAGTCCGATCAGGGCATTCTCGCTGCCGATAGGAGTGATGTGGAGCGACTGCAGGCCGGATGCACGGGCTGCTTTTTTCAGGGGATGGTCCGGCCGTTGTCCAAGGCTCCAGGAGGAAGGTTTCTCCAACGTATCCATATCGTTCAGCTGCAGGACTTCAGGGAAAGATGCCGGAAGTGCGCTGGCCAGATTGTAGACTGGCTCCTGAGGCGCTACACGATAGATGCCCGTCATGGCTGCGGCAAGCAGTGCTGTGGTTTTCTGCAATGCATCTTCAAGGGAAGGATTCTCCGTATTGAACAGAGCATCCATCATACCTTTAAGCAGAAGGAACTGCTCCTGCTGAGCTGTATTCAGGCGTTCATTCCGGGTGCGGATGCTTGAGGCTCGGGCAATTATCAGGATATCATTCTGTGCAGCTGGGACAGGACGGGCTTCCAGATCGATCCGGAGGATACTACCCGGATGTGTTCGCATGGCCAGATCTGTCAGCGTAATTTCTGCGCCGGATTTACAATCGAATAACGCCCTTTTCAGGTCACTTCCACTATCGCCAGGGAAGAGAGAAAGAGGGCTGACCCGTTCGAGATCTGATCGGGCATAACCTGAAAGCACAAGAAACGCATGATTTACGGAAATAAAACGGCAGCCATCATTGCTGATAACAAGGATACTATCCGGCAGAATGTCGGATAGTATCCGGAAATACTCTTGATAGGGGTTGGGTTTCAGCAGCCTGGAAATTGCACTGCCTGAAAGGTTGGGCCCAGACAACGATTACACTCTGGCGGCAGCCGGCGCTTTTTTATGCCGCAGCCGGGCCGGTAAGATACCTTCAATCGAACGATATTTCGCCACCGTTCGACGGGCAATACTGATATTCTGCTTTCTCAGCAGTTCCACAATTTGTTCATCAGTGTAGGGCTTGGTTTCTTTGCGGACAATGTCTTTGATACGATCCCGCACTGACAGGCTCCGGTCAAAAAAGCGGCTCAGCGGGATGATCCGTCCATCTGGAAGCGCAACCGATTTACTGGAAACAGCTCGGGAAATTGTGGATTCGTGCACACCGATTTCTTCTGCAATTGCTGCCCGGGTCATCGGAGACAACTCTCGATCGCCCCGAAGAATGAAATTGCGCTGTTTGCCGACCAGGATTTCCATAAGCTGGCGCATGGTATTGTTCCGCTGCTGCATGCACTTCACAAAGAGATTTGCCCGATCCAGGTGTTTGCCCCAGGCGTCGCTTTTGCTGTCTTCGGCAGAAGCAGCGGCTTTGCGGAAGAGCGGGTTGACACGCAGCCAGCCGTATATCGGGGCGAAAATTTCGACCACCAGTGCACCTTCGGGATCAACGGGATTGTGACTGATCAGGATGTCGGGTGTGTGGTAGATGTTAGGATCGGCGGCAATAGCCTGACGCCCGGATCCCCAATAGGCACTGGCGGGGTAGGGGTTAAGGTTATCATGAATGAATTGGACAGCTGTACGGACTTTCTGCAGGCTGATCTTCAGCTTGCGGGAGATTGTCTCGTAGTCTTTTTTACCCAGCTCGGAAAAAAGAGTCAGAATAATCTGCCGTGCGTAGCCGATGATTAGATTCTCAGGCTCTTCTTGCTGGATCAGATCGAGCTGCACGAGCAGAGCATCACGCGGGCCGCTGGTGGCTAATCCTGGAGGATCGGTATGTGAAATCAGGTCAAGCACACGTGTGACCTGCTCCATCGGGGAGCGTGTCAGGCGGGCGAGCATTACGGGTGGGTCCTGCAGAAACCCGTTATCATCCAGACTGGAGAGGATGTAAACAGCGAGTTTGCGATCCTCAGGCCGGATATCCGCTGCCAGCTGGCGAAGAACGGAGAGGGAAAGATCTTCCGGTGCTGCCGGCTCCTGATCCGCCAGGCCGTCTTCTGAGGAACGGGATCGGCCCGGAGCGAAGGATTCGCGCGGTGACAGGAACACAATCGGCTCATCCTGGCTGCGGGCGGCGCTGCATGCCGGACAGGGACCTGGCGAACGCAGCGGGCGATGGCAGGAAGGACAGACACTCTCATCGACGATTTCCAGGGCAGGATTTGAAGAAATCTCGTGCAGGATTTCCTCGCGCAGGTCCTGGTTTGAAAGCACCAGCAGGCTCATTGTTTGAGCCAGGTGTGCTGTAGCAAGTGGTCGGAGTGATTGGTCTTGAATTTGGAACATGAGAATCCCTCGATTTGTGAGTATACTTCAGGATGAATGCCTGCGCAATATCGTTGCAAGATATGTGCCATAATTGCTGTGATAAAATCTGTGTCAAAGAGAAATCGGCATTGAGTATCGGCGTATAGCCTCGCTTCAATCGGGTGTTTTTTGGGTTTTTCCCTGAAATACAATGCCTGGAGGATGTATTATTGAGAACGGTCACTGTGATAGGAGGGGGGCTGGCGGGCTCTGAAGCAGCCTGGCAGATTGCGCAGCAGGGTCTGCCGGTGGATCTATACGAGATGCGGCCGGATGTTCAGACCGGAGCACACAGAACCGGTTTTTTTGCCGAGCTGGTGTGTTCCAATTCATTGGGTTCATCCATACCTGACCGTGCATCCGGCTTGTTGATGGAAGAGCTTCGAATGCTTGGCTCAATATTGCTGACCTGTGCAGAGCAAGCTAAAGTGCCAGCGGGCGGTGCTCTGGCTGTAAACAGGACACTTTTTTCTGCAACAGTGACCGAAAAACTGGAAAATCATCCACTGATAAGGATTCATCGGGAGGAAGTTAAGGCCATTCCAGCTGGAAATTCAGTCCTGGCGAGCGGCCCGCTGACCTCTTCTTCTCTCGCAAAAGCCCTTCAAGCCCTTACAGGAGAGGAAAATCTGGCTTTTTTTGATGCGCTTGCGCCCATTGTGTCTGCCGACAGCATCAACTGGGATATTGCTTTTAAAGCGTCACGATATGATCGCGGCACGTTGGAGGAGGGTGATTACGTCAACTGTCCGCTGTCACAAATAGAGTACACCCAGTTTGTGGAGGCGCTGCTGCAGGCAGAGACAATACCGCTGAAGTCTTTTGAGGAAGAGATTAAAGAAGGTGTACGAGCGGGGATGCATGGTTTCTTTGAAGGTTGTCTCCCGGTCGAAGTGATTGCAAGGCGGGGGTTCGATTCGCTGGCGTATGGTCCGATGCGGCCAGTCGGGTTGACAGATCCACGGACGGGCAGGTGGCCGTATGCTGTTGTACAACTTCGACGCGAGGATCGGGCCGGCAGTTCTTTTAACCTGGTCGGTTTTCAAACCAACCTGCGATTTAGTGAACAGGATCGCGTATTGCGGAAAATACCAGGGTTGGAGCGGGCGGAGTTTGAACGGTATGGGCAGATGCACCGCAACACATTTCTCAATGCCCCGGTTCTTTTGAAAACGGATTTATCGATGCGACTAAGACCTTCGCTGTTTGTCGCCGGTCAACTGGCAGGAGTCGAGGGATACCTCGGCAGCATCGCCACCGGGCTGCTTGCCGGGCAGAACGCCGCACGGACAGGGAAGGGTGTCCCGCAATTAATCTTGCCGGAGACCACAATGCTGGGGTCAATTCTGAGGGCAATCACAGAGGCGGAGCCTGAGCGTTTTCAACCAGTCAAAGCGAATTTTGGGATTGTGCCTGCGCTGACTGATGATATACGGCGCGGCAAGAGGGACAGGGCGCGCGCGTACAGCGAGCGGGCGCTGAGTGATCTCAAAGTCTGCCTCGACCGCGATGTTGCGCATAGACACAACGTTTAAGTGTGATTTAAAAATGACGCCAGAATAAGCGGGGAGGGCGGATTGAAGAACGTATTGTACCGAATATCAATGGTTGTATGTCTTGTTTTTGTATGTCCGGGATGTGTGTGTGCTGAAAACGACACATTTATAGGGGAAAATGCGTACGCACTGGTTAGACGGCAGCTGGAATTCGGACCTCGGCCGCCTGGGAGTCAGGCGCTTGAAGAGACTGGAAACTGGATCATCGATTATCTCAACCGGTATGGCTGGGAGGTAGATGAACAAGTATCTGAGTACAAAGGTGTCTCTCTGCGGAACATTACCGGCAGATGGGAACCAGAGGAATTGGATAGTATCAGAACAGGTGTGGTCCTGTTAGGTGCACATTATGACACAAGGCCGTATGCAGACCGGGATCCGGAGACTCCTGAAAAGCCTGTCCCGGGAGCTAATGACGGCGCATCCGGAGTAGCTGTTTTGTTGGAACTTGCCAGAGTTATCAGTTCACAGGACTATCCCGCCTCCGTATGGATTGTTTTTTTTGATGGCGAGGATAGCGGTGATATTAATGGCTGGGAGTGGATTGCCGGATCGACAGCGTATGCTGCACAACTGGAAATTGAACCCGAGGCTGTGATCATAGTAGATATGGTGGGGGACGCCGACCTGGACCTGTATCTTGAATATAATTCAGATGCAGATCTTTCATCGGAGATATGGCAAACCGCAGCCGAGTCAGGCTTTGAGGCGTTTATCCCTGAGTATCGCTATTCCATACTCGATGATCATATTCCCTTTGTACAGCGAGGGTGGAGTGCTGTGGATATAATCGATTTTGATTATGATGCCTGGCATACAACCGGGGATACACTTGATAAGGTTTCGGCCGAAAGTCTGGAGGCGGTTGGGGGAACACTTGAAAGATGGTTGTGGGCGCGTGTGGAGCCCTAGTCAATCCGAAAGGAATCATTGCAATGTTCAGGTAACAAGGTAGTAGTGTGTCACAATTGCCGCGATGAGGAAGGCAGACTCACCTGAAATGGGCAGTAAACGGTTCGTTTATCAGATAGTCATCACC
>JAFGNH010000182.1 GCA_016927115.1 Anaerolineales bacterium
ATCCTGAAAACTGTTCGTTGAAGAAACATAGGTCAAACCGCTTACAAGGAAAATGAAATAAGCGGCCGCAAGCAGGGCCTGAACTGCTTTTTCTTTGCGGAACAATCCCAGCTTCCGTTCCATCCCGATCAGGATCAACGCCAGAACGATTCCCACGGGATACAGCAGGAGGCAGACGCGGACCAGAGGAGCGGTTATCCGCCCCGCTTCAAAATAGGTTTGAATCAACGAGGATCGGTACAATCCCTCCAGCAGTGTCTGAACGAATTCGGAGTAATGGTACCCCCATATTGCCGCTGCAAAGGATATCAGAAAGGCCGACAGCACCAGGGAAAAAGTACGATGGAAGGGTTTCTTTGTCCACTCCGGCCAGATATAGCGGCAGGACAGGTAATAGATGGAAATCAGCACAATTCCAAGAACATGGACAGAAACCAGCAAATTAATAAGCCGGTTGACACTCACCCGCCATCCGAAAATCAGGTACAACGCACAGATCACTGCTGCTGTGATACTGATAAGGATGAATTTCTTGTTCCTGAGAATCTGCCCGGCCATATACTGCCCTTTATTCTGGCATGTGATATCTGGATTATACAATGACCATTCCCCATACAACCCGGATCTTAATCCCCCGATAATAGAGCGAAAACCCTGTTTACTGGTTTTGCCACCACCGGAACCCCCTACACGTCATCCCATCGAAGGCTGTGCTGCCCATGGGTATGTCTCGGTTGCCCGCAGCCCGAGGAGGGAGCGCCAATGCACAATCTTCAAAGGTTCAATTATTGAGAGCCAAACTCCTTCTGTTTGAAGGCTGATTATCCCCGGGGCATATACCGTATCTCCACCAGCAGCAGAATATTTCTCGCCAGGCTGCAGGGAACGTGCGCAACCATTCCCTGCAATTAATCGTCCCCCCCATCTCGAAATGATATTTTCGGGGCGGGTTCCACAGCCCCCACCGGAATGGTGCTCATTCCGGATCCGAGCCCATTCTTCCACTTTTGTTACCATAAAGCGCTATCCTGCATATACCCGGGGGCGTCTCCGGGCGATACGTATAGTATGTTCCCTGCCGCAGCCCATGTGGTTCCACAGCAGCAGCTTCGTCACCACATCGCTCCAGAGATCCTTCGCAGGCTTATGTTTACATGTCCTTAGAGCATGCGGCAAGCAGGAAAGGAGAACTTGTCGAGAAGGATGCTGACTCCCCCATCCAACTCCAACTTAGCGGCATAAACCCGGCACGCCGTGTCCAACCGCCTATGCCCGGGCCCTACCCACCACAATCGGGTGGCCAGACCCCGGGCTCAACAGATGAACTGTGGAATCTATTTCCCGGTATCGAAATAGAACAATACACCCCAGGCAAAGGAGCTTCCGTCTTCAGGGTTTTGCGCATTGCCGCTGAAAATGAAAACCTCTTTCTTGATCAGCGGTGCAAAGTCCTTGATTATGATCCCCCTGGTTTTCAGCCAGGCTGTAAAAGCCCCTGCAAAGTCACTGGGTGATGCCGCCATGCCCGTCCCCAGTATATGGGGCGTATTTTCCTTCTCGACCAGTTCGTAAAGGCTTTTAAAGGCTGGTTCTGTCTGCTTGAGATTCTGGGTAACAAACGGATATAGTTGGCTGATCATAGCCTTTCCATAGTCACTCGCAGGGTCGATAAAGATCGTTGCAGCGGTAAACGAGTACAATGTCTTGATTGATTTCTTCTTGAAGAGTGCCATTTTCTTCTCCGTGTGATGTAATGTTTTTTTATTGCCCACCGCCAACCGTTTCATTAACCGGGGGCGAATTTTCAGATATGCGGTGATCTCGTGCCTGGCTCCTCCTGTACAATAGTCCCGGTCACTGCCCCGATGCTGTGCCGCAGTACTGAAGTGTATCCGTGCCTGAAGATACACGACCTACCCGGGAAACCATTGTTGTTCCAAATCGCTGATGATGCTGGTCAGGCCATACTTTTTTGCCAGTTCGTATGCCTCCTGGGCTGCAGGGAGACCCTCTTCCATCCTTCTCATATCGATCAACAATTCGGACATTGTGAATAAGGCTCTGGCAAGATCGTTCTGGTATCCCGCCTGCCTGCACACCTCGATCTCCTCCTCACGCAATAACTTCGCTCGCTCGAATTCACCGAGTTGATGATAGATGCTGGCCTGGTTGGATATTACCGCTTGCAGCTCATACGCTGCACCCACTTCCCGCGCCAGCTTTTCGGCTTCTCGAAACCGCTCCAGTGCATTGTTCAGCTCGCCTTTGTGTTTATAGAGCAATCCCTGCCCATTCAAACAGATTGCCAGGCCAAGGCTGTCGTCGGTTTCCCGGCATAATTTTTCCTGTTCCACAGAAAGGGAGAGGGCTTGATCGAAGTCCCCGCTGCGGGCATGGATGATAGCCTGGTTGTTGAGAGCTACTTTAAGTTGGGCTTTATCACCCAGCAAACGGTGTATCTGCTCAGCTTGCTGGAAAAGTGACAATGCCGCCTGGGTGTTTTCCTGCTTGAGCAAAACAGCTGCTCGACTCGCCATTCCCAACGCTGCTCCAGCTTTGTCGCCCAGCTCAAGCATAATGTGGTTGGCTTGCTGGAACAGGTCCTGGGCGGCTTGATAATCGCCCTGGGCAAAGCGGATTGTCCCCTGGTTATGATACGATTCACCCAGACCACGACGATCACCTGTCTCCTGGCAAATACGTTCTTGCTCTTGATGGAGAGCAAGGGCCCCGGCGAGATCCCCCCATACTTTAAGGATCACCGCCTGACTGTTGAGGGTGTTGACCAGGGCTTCCTTTTGACCGGTTTCCCGGTAAGTCGCTTCCAGGGCTTTCTGCAGATCCATGGCTGCGTCCAGATCGCCGCGCTCCCTTAAAATCAAACTTTTCAATCGCAGCGCAGCATCCAGTGCAGCAATATCTCTGCTTGCCTGCGATTGCAGGATGCGAAATTCTGCCAGCGAAAGCGCTTCCCGCGGATTTCCCATCTCATGCAGCAGGTGACCTACCACGCCCACGGAAAGTGAATATTTCTGAGGATCGTCGATAACCGGTTGGTAAGCATCCAGGATGGATCGTGAGGATTTTTTTTCAATCTCTGCCCAGTACATCTTCACATCGTTTTCACTGGTCTCCCAGGCAGCTTTCAGATAGTTTTGATCACTCAGGCATTTCACGAGAAGGTCCCAGTCCCGTGCATGCAGGAGCTGCCAGGCCAGCTCCTCGACCACGCGCATATCCTGTTCTTGCCGGCCAAAGTAAAAAGCCAGTTTTCGGTGAACATCTTCCTGGATTTCCGCAGTCGGCAGGTAGCGCTGCTGGACAGCCTGTTCAAGATACCTGTGAAAGAAACCGATCAGGCCATCCCGGCGGATTAGCGAAGTCTCCGCTGCCAGATAAAGCGGCGACCAGTATGCCCGTGGCAGTGATTCCCCGTTTATACCGAGCATATCCA
The DNA here is from genome assembly GCA_016927115.1 of Anaerolineales bacterium. GTDB lineage: Bacteria > Chloroflexota > Anaerolineae > Anaerolineales > E44-bin32 > JAFGNH01. Next base: position 3,455 of record JAFGNH010000182.1, read on the forward strand.
GCAGTTCTGTTTCCGAAAGGCCGCGCCTGGAAGCCCAAATGAGCGAAAATGCTTGCTGGACCAGGTCCGTCCGTTCCCGGTTGTAATCGTGTTCATAGCGTTCCAGGATCTTTTCAAAAAGAGCCTCGGTGGAAGCGGATTCCAGGTAATACTCGATCTGGTCGCTCAAATGCTCATGCTGGCCAAAGATTCGCAGTTCTTCCAGAAGTGTTCGCAGGAACAGAGGGTTATCCGTATGATTTGCCGCCGCGATGCGGTCCAGATGAACCTTATCAAGTTTCTTTCGATAGAGGTTCAGATAGCTTGTGATGAGCTGGCGGCGCTCGGTGCTGTTCATAGGATCGACAACCACAGTAGGCCAGTTACGGTCCTTGATAGCTTCCAGTGGGCGGCCCTGAAGTGTAGACAGCACCACGCGCACGTTAGGTGGAAATTCAACCGGCAGCCAAACCAGATCCAGGGCACCCTGTTGATCATCCAATTGGTCGAGCGCGTCCAGCACAAGGACCAATCTGGCCCTTTCGGGAATCATTCCCAACCAGTTGGCAAATTGCAGCCTGAGTTCCGCCGGCTCCTCCGGAATCGGCATTCGTATATCGAACCGGAGCTGCAGCTCTGTCATAATCCGGCGCAGCATGGCTTGCCAGTCCACACTCGTCGGGGTGCTTCCGATATAGTGCTCCAGAAGGACGTGCGTGGGATTCTGCTGGCGATAATGGTTTGCCCAATTGGCCAGCAGCGCCGATTTTCCCGACCCCGATTCGCCCAAAACAACCAGAGGCGGACCGTTTCCGGCGGCAAAATCGTCAAGCCTTGCGAAAGTCTCAGCCCGCGGTAGATACACGCGAAAGCGGCTTGCGGCGAAGGCTTGCTGATCGAGGGACTCACGCTCGAAGGGTTGGGGGGAGCTGTCTTCCGGGAATAACCGGTCGATCATGGCGGCCAGATCGGTTTCGACCAACTGCCCGAGGCTGCGAGGATCAGCGTAGTTCTCGTGCAGCGGCAGGCCGCTGCTGCGAATACGGTCCTTCAACTCAGCCAGCTTCTGCGCCGGCAGCGAACCAGCCGCTTCCCGATATGCGTCCTGTTGGGCTTTGGGGAGGGTTTCTATGTGAGCAGGGTCACGGAAATAGAAAAAGGCATGGCTCGCCATCTGTGGATCGTTCAGAACTCCATGGAGAATTTCGAGATCGGTTATGGAGCGTCCCCCATGAGAAACAAGCCAGGGTTCCGCTGCAGCAAGGTCCGGATCGATCGTTTCCGGGATCCAGCCATAGCGCTCACCCAGAATTCCGATGAAGTAGGGTTTACAGCGCTGGATCTCGTTTAGGCAGATCGAAAGCACACGGCTCTTGGAAACTTCCTCTGCAGGGATACCCCATCTCAGGTCGATGCTGGTCCATGACACTCCGCGTTCCTGACAGCGTTTTCTCAGGCGGGGGAACACGAACTTGGCCAGCTCATCCCTCTCGGCTTGCATGTCATTGAAGGTCGAGGAAATGAATACACGAATCTCACGCCGTGCGTTATTTTCAACGTTTACCGATTCCATGAAACTGTTTTCCAGGCAAACCGGACAGATACACCACCGGACGGCTCACAAGCTCCAGTTGTACTGAACGAATCGAAACTCCGATACGCCTTATGTCCTTTCTCAGATGACATTGGCGCTGATTCTGCAGGGCTGGTTTATCGATTTACACCATCACCAGGCAAAACCAGCCCAGCCTGCCCGGTTCATACGACGCGGATGTTGCTGCTGTCGATCAAACTGTATTCCTTACACTCCGGGCAGCGAACCACAGTCTTGTTCTGATAGCGCACCCCATCCTGCCAGATAAAACCACACTCAGGATTCCCGCATTGCACATGCACAATGAAATTGTCGGCGATATTATTTACCGCCGAAAGCAGGCTGGTCTTCGCCGGGAAGCCGGTGGTCTGACCGGTATGTTTCGCCAGTGAGAGGTTAACCTGCCAGGGGAGTAGATTGGCCAGGTACAGGCCATCCTTATCAATCCCCCAGACCCCTTGATCGGTCTTGATTGTGATGTAGTAAAGCGGTTTGTCGACTGTTTTCTCCAACAGCCACAACCTGGCCGCCTGGGGGTTTTCCCAGAAATACATCTCGTAAGTACGTCCATCCTGTTCCATCTTTTTAAAGAACTCGGGTTGGCTGTCTGACATTTTTGTCTCCCATTCTGTTTGAATTAATCAACCGTTAACTGCAGTGGGTATTTCCCGAAATGGGTGAACTGGAGTCAGCGGTTGTCTGAGTTTTATGAGATATGTTTATCTCTGTCGCCTGGAGTTCCGGTGTTTATCGGACTGAAATTACCTGTTAGAAATCCGGCTTTATAGGTGTCCTTCCTCTGAGTGAACCGGATGCCGGGCGTACTCGCCGCCTTGAAAAGGATACAGGTTCCAGATTCTGATCAGGATAAAAAAGGAGTATTTTGTGTATACGCGAATTGACCACACAATAACCCGCGAGAGATGAATGCGGTTCCGAAAATTGCACCTGTGTATATTTTCGATCGTGCGGCATGGTTACCACCAGAACGAACCGCCGTGGGTTTGCCGAAGCAGACGCGTATCAGTATATATAAGACTGACTGCAAGGACAAGATGGGAAATACCCATCCTGTGGTGCCCGCATCATCTGGTTCAATCACACAGGGACAATCCCTCTAATTCCCATCAATCAACTACCCTGGATGCCCCTTCAAGCTCCTGTTTCCCTCGTAATACTCATTCAAACGGGAGGTTCCAGGGAGTATCCCGCCGGTTTTGATTGGATCACACAGCAGCCTGTAGAACAAATATCTCGATATTACTGCGGGAAAGACGAATCCTAACAGCTCAAACCTCTTCCCTCCCGGTCTTCTTCACCATTTTTCAGAAATAGTGTAAGCTGTAGATGTCAAATCACCACATAGTTACGTAATCACCGCAGCCTGAATACCCCGCGCCTTTCACTGCCCCCGGATGCAGGGAGGAATACCATGCACCCGATTTTGATAGAACTATTAACATTCATCGTTATGTCGCTTTCAAAAAAATTGATAAATCAGATACTTGAAAATTCCATAAAGTCAGTTGCAGATACCATCAAACAAATCAGAGAAAAAGGGGAAGGTTGGGACGACACAAAACAGGAAGAAAAAACCGTCGGGAACAAAGCGCTGTTATCAGTCCTTTCAATCGGAATTACAAAAGATCCCCTCGAAATATATCTGGCTGTATTGAACTTTATTGCTGCTAAGTTACATAAACCCGCTTCCAGAAAGACTTTCATATTGAAGGGTTTCTTCCACACCAGCGATTGTATAAGCATCTGGGGGCCTGCTTTGCCGGTTCTAAAAAAATTCTCCATCAGTGAGGAGAATGGCCTGGTTTCCCCCACCCGTCGTCTTGTCAGCACCAGCAGCAGACATATGTCGATCTTTGTGTTTGATCAGCCGTTCAACCAGGAGCAGATCAGGGAATTTAACAAGATCCTGATGCGGCACAACTACAAACTCAATTCTATTGAGGATGTTTTAGACGTGTTACCGAAACTGGACCGCTCCAGATGTATGAAATTTTTTTCTATGGAGGCTTATCTTTTAAGATTATTTCCCTGCGATAATAGTAATTTTATCAAGCTCGATCTCGACGCAAAGCAGGCTGCTGCCGGCATACAGGCCATGATTAATTCAATTGAATCGGCCTTCTCTCCTGAAGAGAACCACATTAAGGTTATCCTGAAGGGACTGGTGGAAGCCTTCAAATCTGAATAACCGCATGCAACACAGGGCTTGCCTCCAATTCTGTCCTCCCGAGCCTGCGAGGGACCTCTGATATTAGCTGTTATCCAGAACGAGTCAACGGAATCCTGCTGCCCTCTGGATATAAAACGCGGAACACTCCATTTTCCCATTGCCCCTCATCAACCATACAATCGCCATGGAGCTCCTTCGCACACTCAGGAAAACAGAATTAATGGGGAGTTCCTTCGAACATTGGGATGATAGAATCGGCAAACTTTTGAAGACGGAAATTGCCTAAAAGTGGCAGAAAAAAACGCCGGAGTGAAAGCGTCAGGTGACTCCAGCCTCAGGTCAGATACTCAAATTACAAACTGCGCCGAATACAACGTATCAATCAGTGTAATCTGCGACGCATTCATGCGTACTCTGCGTAATCAGTGGTTCAACTGCCAGGCCCTTACATGCCCCCCGTACGAGTGGAATCGTACGGGCGGGTTCCAGAGAATCCTCCAATAACTGCTCCGCTGCGAATCCGGATCCTTGATACTTTGCGTATGGTCCTGTGGATCCCGCCCCTATCAGCGCCAGGACACTGCATGCGCCCGCCATATGAGCGGAATCGTACGGGCGGGTTCCAGAGAATCCTCCAATAACTGCTCCGCTGCGAATCCGGATTGTTGATACTTTGCGTCTGGTCCTGTGGAACCCGCCCCTATCAGCCCCCCTGCACTCCCCCGCCGTATTAGCAGCCCATGGG
>JAFGNH010000183.1 GCA_016927115.1 Anaerolineales bacterium
GACACGGCGGTCTTACTGCGAGGCGGTCTCCAATGGACCTGATGACAGTCGGCCTGCCGTGTCCCCTTCTTCTAAATTTACCGCATTCTTAGCATACTAATGACACGCGGGGGGCGGGAAGGTGGGGGTATATAGACCCGGGACCTTCATCTGCCTGGAAGTGATCCATCCAACACATAGAGCTGAAAGCAGGTTGCCACGGTCGCTCGCCTAATTTTCATAGGTTTTTCGAAAGCCGTAGGACGCTCCTCGCAAAGACACGCGGGGGGGGCGGGAAGGTGGATGTATATAGACCCGGGAACTTCATTTGCCTGGAGGGGATAGAAAACGTGTCATTGCATGAAACGGGGTATCGCCTGAGAGAACGGCATGGGGAAAGCGACAAAGCTTTACGCCTCTAATTTGTTTCCAGCGAAATTCTCCGCAAACGGGATCGCATGAACTGCTTGATAGTGGGTAAAAACTTCAGCAGAAGGTCATACACACGCCAGAACGCCACTGCGGCCATGCCATGTGCCAGCACAGCAAACAGTGGCGGTGTCTGCTCCGTATAATACGTCCAACACAGCCTCGTCGTGCCCCACAACTCCAGGAAATAGCCCAATCCGGCTCCGGCAGTAAACATCAACACGGCCGTTTTCTCGTCCTCGCGGGTGAGAATCAGGAACAGACACAGCCCCAGAGCCGCCTGTGTCATCGACATAAACCGGGTCGGCCAGATGAACAAGATCATCAGAAGGAGAAAGACTGAAAAAGTGAGCCAGTAAATCAGCCTGTAAGTCCGGGGATGGATCCCTTTCGCCAGTTGGCGCAATGCCCGGTACAACCGGTCGATCGACAGACTGGCAATTGGCCATGCCGGGATGATCCACAGCGGTGGGCGTTCAAAGGTGTAATAGGTCCACAGCTCTGTTTGGGTTCCCCAGCTTTCGATTACCAGTCCCCCAGCCAGACCGATAAGGAATACAGGAATGTCCCGCCTCAGGTCTGCCTGGATCAGCAGCAGGAACGACATGAACAGGAATATGCCAATCAGCAGCCAGTCAATCTGGATCCACAGCGGGTAATCCGGATTATACGTATCCAGATAAGCCTGAAGCAGCGGCCACCAGACATAACCAATCAGAACAATGATCAGAAAAAAGACGCCGAGCAGCCAGAACCCGGAGCGGGTGACGCCGAACTGGAAACGCGGTGCTTTTTCCGGCAGATTGCCCGTCTTCGGCAGTTCTTCACGAATCTCCTGCACCATACCTCCAGAGTTGAAAGCCTTCGAAATTCCATTGTGGCATGAGCTGTTAATCCCGGCAAGTGTAATCCGCTGAACGGATTTGCCGAAAAGCGCAGAAGCCTACGGCTTAAAAAGAAAATGCCGAGGGGGAGATTCGAACTCCCGACCTCGCCATTATGAGTGGCGCGCTCTCGCCAGCTGAGCTACCTCGGCTATTTCCTCTGCCCGGAAATGTCTGCGCATTCTCCAGAGCGATCGAATTATAGTTGATCTATTCTCTCTAATCAAGGTTGAACAGGGAAGATAAAAAATTTACTTCCCTGAAGCCTTACCCATGCCACTTATAGTTCGGTCCGGTCTCCCAGGGTCACGTTCACCTGCATTTCCGTACCATCCCGGACCAGCGTCAGAACTATGGTGTCACCTGGTGAATGCTCAAATAAACTATTGACAAACGGGTGTTCCTCATCAAGGGCCTGATCATCCAGCTTAGTGATGATATCGCCCGCCTGCAAGCCGGCGTTATCAGCCGGCGTCCCTTCACCGACCTCGGTAATATAGGCTCCATACTCTACAGGGAGATTATTTCGCTGTGCAGCTGTTGGTGTAATCCATCCCCATGAGATCCCTAAAGCCGGGCGGGATACATATCCCTTTTCGATAATCTGCCCAACCACAGCCCGGGCAACATTACTGGGAATGGAAAAGCCAAGCCCCTCTGCTGAAGCCGCCCCGGTCTGACCCCGGATAACTAGAGTATTGATACCAATAATCTGGCCTGCCAGATTGACCAGAGGTCCCCCGGAGTTGCCGCTGTTGATTGCTGCATCGGTTTGGATGAGCCCTTCCATCTGGTAATACGTGCTGGTATCAATTTCACGATCCACTGCACTGACCACACCCACTGTGACCGTGTTCTTGAAATCTCCCAGCGGAGACCCGATCGCGATCACAGTTTCTCCGGGTTTGATTAAATCTGAATTACCAAACTCCATCACTGCTGGCATCTCGCCTTCGACCTTTACAACAGCAATATCTGCAAAGGTATCAACCCCAACCAGTTCAGCGGGAAGTTCCGTGCCATCTGCAAGAATAACGGAGAGCGATTCGGCATTCTCTACCACATGGTTATTGGTCACGATATAGCCATCCTTCGAGAATATGGCGCCGGATCCCGAGCTGACAGCCTCTACAGTCCCGAAGAAAGATTGCTGAGGTGACTGTGTATTTACGACGGTCACAACTGCCGGACCAACCTGATCGATAGTGTCAGTAATCGACGTACTGATATCCCATGTCTCCACTTGTGCCACAGATTCAACTGGAGCAACGACAACCTCCTGGCTTTCAGGAAACGAAACATCAGCCATTCGATCTCCCGACCACACTGCAAGGTACACCGCCAGCCCGCCAACCAGAGCACCGATTATTCCTGCTGTGAAAAAACCGGCCAGGAGCAGGAGGATTTTGAACGTACTATTTTGTTTTGAAGGGGATTCCATTTTCGTGATCTCCTGATTCACAACCAAGGCAGAGGAACACCCCGGTCGATGGATATTTATGAGTTAAGTATTATTTATTTAGCTTAATGGAACCTTAATAACAGCTAAGGGTTTACTCAAAGAACAGGGGGCATACGATTTACGTGGGTTTTCCGTTCTTGATAGATGAAGAGAATATAACCCGGTAATCCAGGTTGTTTGATTTCTCCGGAAAAGATTTGCGAGAGCTTTTTGCTGGATTACTCGTCGAAAAAAACCAGCCGCAATCGAATGGCTTTACGTATCAAGCTGGCCATATCGCTCACATGAAGCTTTTTCATACAGTTCGAACGGTGCTTCTCCACAGTCTTCTCACTGATCTTGAGCTTGGCTGCAGTAGCCACATTGGTATACCCTTCACAAATATACTGAAGCACCTCATGCTCGCGCGGTGTCAGACGTTCAAAAGCGCTTTCTGTCTCAGTCAGCACATCCCCGTTTTGAGCATCGGCTGCAATGGATTCGGAAACAGCCGGACACAGGTACACTTCTCCCTGATAGGCAGACCGGATAGCCAGGAGGAGTTCTTCTGTAACACTTCGTTTTAACAGGTACCCATATACACCATTCTTTAAAGCCAGGCGGACCAATACTTCATCTGCATACATGGAAAGAATAACAATCCGTGTCTGCAGATGCAGATTCCTGATTTTTTCCGCTGCCTGAATGCCACTCATCCGCGGCATACCTATATCCATGATCAGCACATCCGGACGCAGCCGCCCCGCCAGTTCAACCGCTTCCAAACCATCTTCTGCTTCGCCTATGACCCGAATATCATCAGCCTTCTTGAGAAGTTCCACAATTCCTTTTCTCACAAGATGGTGATCATCTGCGACCAAAACACTTATCATAGAACCCTCCGTGAGGGTACTTCGGCAACCACCCTGGTGCCTTCGGCTGGTATCGAAGTAATCCACATGCTTCCCCCTATCAATTCCAATCGCTCTCCCATACCTGACAATCCCATGCGCTTTCCCTGTTTTGCCTGCTCCAAAACTTCCTGGACATCAAACCCACAGCCATCATCGTTCACTTCCAGGATGATTTTCTCATCATCTCTCGTCAGGGATACTTTGATCGTTGTTGCGAATGCATGCCTGGCAACATTGGTCAACGCCTCCTGTAAAAAACGGTACAGGTTAATTGATATTTCATCACCCACATCATCCAGCTCCAGCCCGCTATACTCGGTCACGAGTCCTGTGCGATGGCCAAATTCTTCGCAGATGTTTTCCAGTGTCTGATTAAGGCCAAGGGCCTCCAGCTCTGGAGGCCGCAGGTCGCGTGCAAGCAGCCGGATCTGCTCCATCGTACTGTCCGCGAGTTCGACCGCTTCCTCAATCCGAAATCTGGCACCATCGGAGTTCAGGTTTTCTTCTGACTGTAATATCTCAAGGCCTATCTTTAAAGCTGTCAGCGCCTGTCCTGCCTCATCATGCAGTTCACGGGCAACCCGCCTGCGCTCTGCTTCTCTCGCACGAACAATCTGTCCGGTCAGTTCTTTCAAATGAACCTGGCTTTTCCGAATCTCTTCCAGAAGCCTGGCATTATAAACTGCTGCCCCCACCTGCTGGCTCAGTGATTGATAGAATAATAAACGGCTCTGATCCTCTGCTTTCTTTTGAGGCACAACAACCACCACAAAGCCTTGTAGTCTGCCCTGTGTCTGAAGTGGAATGGAATACATCTGAAGCAATTGTGACGACTTCAATAATTCACAGCTTTCCGATGTGGCGACCAGGAATGGTTCTGCATGCTGCTGCCATTCCCTCCAGTCAGACTCTGCCAGATGCCAGATTTCCTGATAACTCTCATCTGCAAGCCCCCACCCCAGATCCGTGTTGAGATCATTAATCGTCGTCTCACCGGACAGAATCAGTCCTCCAAAAACGTCCAGGTGCTCCTGAAGGCTTTCTCTAAGGATAAGGAGGATGTCAGGGAGTTCCAGAGAATGAGTTACCTCTGACATAATGGAGTTGAGTGACTGCAGTTCCTGGTTTCTCTCCTCCACTTCCTGCTGCAGCAGCCTGCTTTCAGTAACATCTCTAAGGAAGATGGCTATGCTGGACACAGAGGAAGTCTCACTGAGAATCGGATAGTAATCAGACTGTATCCAGCGATCCTGATACGACCACTCAGTATGGATCGAAGTTCCCGTTCGAAAAACTTCCTGAATATTTTTTTCATGGTGCAGGACTGGTTCCTGCCCAGAAAATGAACTGCTCCAATGTTTACCGATCATCTCCTTTTGATCCATGCCAGCCTCTTCAGCAGCGACTGCATTTACACTGATCATCAACCCATCCTGATCCAGCAGAACAATGCCGGTTTGCGGAGCATTCAGCAGCGTCCAGGCTGTAGCCCTGCTTTCGAGCAGCTCCCGCTCAGCTTCCTGCTTATCCAGCGCAGCCCCGAAAATATCTACAGCATTGTGCAGAACATCCTTTTCTGCATCCAGCCAGACTCTGGAGTGGTGAAGATCAATGAATAGAATTGCGCCCCAGCACTCCCCTGAAGAAAGTATTGGTACAACCAGGATCGAGGCAATCCCGCATTCCTGGAGATAACTGCGCTCCTTTTCCGGAAAATCCGGGGCCCCGCTATCAACAAAACCTCCCTTTGAAAGGGTGTCCATCCAGCGTGTGAGGTCAACTTCCGGAGCTGGTTGATGGGGCTGCTCAGGTGGATCCTTAGTAGAGGTCTCTGGTATTTTCCACCAGGAAGCAATCGATGAGAAGGCATTCTGTTCTGGAGCGGATTGAACCAGATGAAATAGCTGTACAGAATCCACATCGACAGCGGGGCCAAGCATACCCAGTACACTGTGCAAGCTTTCCTCCACATCCATTGTTTCAAGCAATTCAGCTGCGATTTTACTGACTGCACTCAGGACAATACCCTGCTTGCGTAGTGTCAGCTCCGTTGTCATCAGCATGGTGATATCAGAAGCGACCACGCACAACAGCTTACGCTTGCTTGTATGAATGGCGAATACATGGTATTTCACATAATATTTCTCTCCCCTCTGATTGGTAATCATATTCACCACATCAGACTTGGTTTCGCGTAGATATGATTCCATTACATGTTGAAAATCGACATTCCGAAATGAAATAGGGCTCCCATCCGCATGCGTAACCACCAGGTTTTGCCCAAGCTCCAGTATCGATCGATTGATCGCCTCGTCGCGGGAAATAGCTGTTATTCTTTCAATACCCTTATTCCATTCAACAACATGGCCAACAGCATCAAATAAGCCGATACCCTCATGAGCCCATTCCACTATCCCGCGGAAACGCTCTTCACTTTCAGACAGTGCGCGCCGGATCTCGAACTCATCGCTGATATCCCTGACAATCAGAACCACGTAGAAACCACTCTCGGATCTGACTGTCGAAACCTGGAGTTTAACCTCTTTCCGGGTACCATCTTTGAGTAGAAACGTTTCCTCTATCGGTTCAACAGAAACGCCTTCCTTTTGCTGTTTCAGAAGATCTATCATATCCTGCTCCTGAAGTTCAAGCAGGAAAGGATAGTGTTCTTCAGGAGACAGTAAACAGCGGACCTCGTTCCATAAAGCACCCACCGCATCAGGTGCAGGTATCTGTGTGATCACCTCCATTCCCTTATTCCATTCCAGGATCACTCCCCCCAGATCAATCAGGACAATCCCGTCAGTCGTTTGTCTGATAACACTGCGGTATTTATCTTCCTCTTCCTGAAGCCTTGCCAATGTTGCACGCCGATCATTCTGCACACCTGCCAGAATGTAGCCAACCAGAGAAATTGCGATCACTAGGACTTGGAGCTCATAAAGGCCAAAAGGATCGATTCCGGTATATACCGCCCTCAACAATGTCAAAGTGTCTATAAAAAATACCCAGCTGAAAGTTGCTTCCGGAGAATACTTCAATCCGATCCAGATTATGGGGATAAAAGTGAAGTAGATCAATCCCTGGTTGCCAGAAAACTTATCAGAAATGGATGGCTGCAGTGCAATAACAAGCGCAAGAAGTATCAAAAAATATTCCAGAGCTTTTAACAGGGTCTTTTTATAAGTATCTTTCCTGAAACCCGCTGCCACTCTGGTGAACAAGCCTGTCGGATTCCACTGCCACTCCGGAATTCTTTCAATTGCAGGAAAAACAACCACGAGAAAAAACGGTGTCACGTGCAGAATACCGGCCACAATACCAATGGCTGAGGTCAACGTCCGCTGGATAGCGGTTTGGGAAAACAAAAAACCATCAGGGTTTATGAGAATGGACACAAGAGCTGATGCAGGAAAGGAACCAGCTAACAGCAACAGCAGCACACGCGAAAGTGTCCGTATATTGATCTGTTCATGTACTTTAAAATATCTTTCTGCGATCCATCCAAACAAAGCGTAGATACAGGCAACGCTTGCAGCAAGTAAGAAATTCAGGCTGAAATCAATTTGTGTCCCAGGGTATGTATAGAAGATGATCAATCGTATGGGAATAAGAAAAAAAGCATACTTCCAGCCGCAATAGGCAACCAGAGCGATTGTCAGCCCCACCATCGGCATCCACTCAGTTCCCCCGAGTTGTGTATACCTGTGAGAGATCAGCTGTGTCAGAATTGGGTAGAGCAGGAGATACAGGATAACAACAGGCAGATTCTCACGAAACGACCTGCGCTGAACCCTGAGCAATTCCATCTCTGTTCTATCAACACCATTGAAGTAATCCGGAATACTCATCGTTCTTCCCGCCTGAAGGAAAACGTCGATACCAAATACTGCCTTGACTTTTCCAGCTCCCCGAATCAACCTGTACCATAGCAGGGTTTTTCAGTCTCTGCAAACGGGAAGATAGGCCCGATCACTCATCAAGATGAAGAAATTCGGTTCACTGTTCAGCTGCCCGCAAACTCGCAGCATCCTCAAAAGCACCCTGGTGCCCCAGGCAGCATACCCTGTTACAGCCCCTTTTTTTCCACGCACAATGCCCTGTTTCCAATACGTACTCCTGCTCGAATCTGCGGGATACCAGAAGAGCTATTTCACCTCAAAGCGGGTTTGATTCTCAACATAAAGACAGAAACGCTCCAGAGCGTTCCTGTCTTCGTTTCTGTTGCTCAAAATGTTTAGCCGGTAATCTCAAGTAAGGACAATTGCTCCAAGCGGACGTTTGGGGACATGTAATACATCATTCCCATCACGCCAATAACGAATGCTTCCATCGGTTCCGACTTCCTCCAGCACGGCTTGCTCTGCAGATACGCCTAACGCCACGATCAATTGTGTCTGCAGCGAGTCGGGAAGTCCAAGCACCTCGCGCACCTTTTCATCCTTGAAGCTGCCAAGCATGCAGCCGTTATAGCCACGCTCCACTGCGCCAAGAAGAATTGTCTGCGCAGCAATACCGGTATCTTTTGCAAAACTGGCACTGATCGAGAGATCTCCAAGGATCACAATATACGCCGCCGGACGCTCCCCTTCCTGCGGCCCCTGCCAATCCGGCAGGTAACCTGCCCATTTCACCAGCGGAAAGATCTTCTCATTCTGGTTCGGCTGCCAGCTGAGATAGTATTTCAATGGCTGCAGGTTACTCCCGGAAGCCGTCTGCCGAGCCAGATTTACCAGCTCCAGAAGGGTTTCACGATCCAGGGTCTGATCCTGCTTGAATCTGCGTGTGCACCTGTTTCTCACGACAAGGTCAATAAAATCCATATGCCTTTTCCCTCTATCTTTCCTTACATACTTATTCTTCTGCGCTGCAAATATTCAGTTCGAAATACAATACCCGGTTATTGGGAGTGTCGGAAACCCACACACCGCATTGGTCATCCATCGCAATCCCGGATGGAAGCGTGAACTGAGTATCCAGGCTGCCGAAACCGCCAAATCCCTGCAGAAACTCACCCTCGGAGTTGAAGCACAGCACGCGGTATCCTTCCGGATCGGTGGTACATACGATGCCCTCTTCGTTGACATCCAGGTAGGGCTTGTTCTCCAGCGACTGCCCGTACCAGCCTTCAATATCCCACTGCCGTACCGGGGCAAAAAGATCATCCGCAGGGTCAAATACCTGAATACGCTGGTTCCAGGTATCAGCTACATAAACAAAACCCAGGCCATCCATACCGATTCCCACCGGCTCATCCAGATAGCCAGGATCCAGGCCAAAACCGCCGAAATCTGTGACATACTGCCCATCAGCATCTGCCACAACAACCCGCTTGTTTCCGGTATCGGTCAGATAGATACGCCCACTGGAATCCACAACCACATCGCGCGGCCCCCAGAAACCGAAAACTGTTTCAGCCTGGCCGAATATACCGAATGAATCAAGATACACACCCTCGGCCGTAAAAATCTGGATACGGTGGTTCCAGGTATCAGCCACCAGCACCTTTCCATCGAGGGCTGTTGTCACACCCCAGGGATCATTGAATGTACCGGGCTCTGCCTGGCCATCCCCTCCACTGAACGACCCCCACGTACGCAGAAACTCGCCTTCCGGGCTGAACTGCTGAATGCGATGGTTTCCGGCATCCGCCACATAGAGGCTGCCATCCGGCGCCACCGCCAGGCCACGCGGCTGCAGCAGCTGGCCCGGTTCAGTGCCGGAACCGTCGATGATGTGGGATGCAGCAAGCACAGTCATCCGGCTTTCATACGGGTCGACAAACTCCTCCGGCTCATAAATGGTCGGAGTCGCCCCGTAATCCCAGATCATGCCGGCAATATCCTTACGGACATATAGTTTCATATTATCTGAAGGATCCCAGTCCTGGAGGGTAATTTCGCGACCCTTGAGCGCCGCGTAAGCATCATAGTCACGGTTGAACCACACCTGCCAGAGAGCGTTGCGCCACTCCCTGTCCAACAGAAATCCAACCAGCTTTGTGGTCACCTTCCAAATATAGCCACCTGCTCCCAACTGGTCCGTTTCGAAAATACCGGCCGAATTCTGTTCCTGAATATACTCACTGTTGATACGGTCGTACCCCATGGCAAAATAATCCTGGTTCGGCCACCAGATCCGTTTCATCTCCATCGAATAATAATGATCTTCAAGCAGCGGGTCGATTTTGGCCCAGTTGGCTGCACCCGCTGTGACGATCGGATAGTTTAACAGTGTACGGCTCGGGTTGGAGGCAAAATAATATGCATTCGAATAGTTCCGCAGGTACCACCAGTATGGGTAGAGCGTCTCATTATCGTAGGCAATCTGAATATCCAGTCCGCCGGTTGTTTTCATGGACAATTCTTGAATCTGCTCCAGCGCTATTTTGGGGCCCGTGCCGGAATGGGCGTACACCAGGTATTCTGTCGGATAGTCGTAATTAATGTAAGCTGCACGGAAAGCTGTGCGGGCTGTCTGCAGCATAAGCAGCAGACCAAACAGCACCCCGAATGACTTCCAGAGCTCACCTAGCGGCCAGGGCCGCCCCAGGTACCACAACCCTGCTGCAGCAGCCGCAGTGACAATCAGCGCTGAAAAGAAGTTCGATGTCGCATTCAATTGTTCCAGAGTCTGGCCTTGAAAAGGAGGTTCCGGCCCCAGTATAACTCCCAGCAGGCTGAAGACAGAAACAAGCAGCACAAACTCGATCGCGACCACCAGCCAGCCTGATTTCCACTGTTTCCAGTCCACTCTGTCGAGGAATTTCCCCGCGGACCATCCCGATAGAAGGATCATCGGCAGCAAAATATGTACAGTCAACCACGGCATCCGTTCACCAGCATAGGTAAACAGTGCAAGCATCGAAACCGCCCAATATCCGAGGAAGAACACAGCCTCGAATGGCTTTTCCCCGGGAGCATCGTTTACCATTTGGTTAAGGCTTTCTTCAAGAGGTACATCTGATTCAGGTATCGATGGAACGGAAACCGGATCCTGAAAGTCCCGAGATTTCCGGGTGCGATTCCAGCTGCTCAACCCGAATCCAGCTGCCAGCAGCACACCCAATGCAGCAACATATTCATAGATAGGTATTTGCAGGAAAGCATAGTAGAACAGTGGTTGGCTGCCCCGTTCCACACCCTGCTGTACAATCCAGTAACCCAATGAGCCTACCAAGCCGCTCGCCAATCCCAGTCCATTGGTGAAAAAAGTCGTATACAGGATGATAAAGGGTACATAGAAAAATCCTGCTGCAGTCAGCCAGCGCCTCCAATCCCACAGCATTCCGATCCCGGCTGCCAGCACGGCCAAAACAATAATCGTGATCGTTGTTTTCTGAAAAGCTTCAGGGATTTCGTACGCCAGCGGGTCCCATCCACCGACTGTTGCAACAACAGCCGCCAGCTGAGGCAGGACCATGGTAAGTATTACCACAATCAAATCAAATGAAGGAAACGATGTCCGCAGCCGGTGGCCGAATTCCCTGATCAGGGAACCAAAAAAACCGACAAGGCCCAGAACAGCCAGGCCGGCACCAATGTAGATAAGCGGTGAAACACCACCGACCACTCCGGCACTGCTGAAGTCTTCTTCGATTGCCTTCAAAAAGGTAGAACCAGCCAGGCCTCCTCCCGCCAGCAAAACCACCAGACTCCCGAACAGAACCTGTTTGCGCAGCGGCGCCTGCCACTGGATACGGAGCAGCTGCCAGCCAAAATACAGGCCCAGAAAGACAAGCAGTGCGGCGGTGTACATATACGAGGTTTCTTTTGTTGTATAGTGAAGCGACAGAGCCAGCACCAGCAGGTACAGCCACTTTGTTCTACGGGTCTCCATATACCGGAACATCGCCCAGAAAAGCAGCAGTGTCTGTGGAACAACCAGCATCTCGTTGCGTACATAACGCGAATAGAAAAGCATATAGGGAGAGACCAGCATCAAAACCGCTGCGACAGCCGTCCCGGTTTTCCCAAGCCATTTACGGAAGAGAAAAACCATAAGCACTGCAGCAACACCGAACAACGCGGATGGGAAACGGGATGTCGCATCAGTATCACCGAACAGGAAGTAGGAAAGGGCAACCGCATGGAATTGAAACGGTCCGTGAGAAAGCGGATCATGGGAATACCCCTGCCCCTGCTCGAGGAGCCAGGAGAAGTAGACATGCGTATTCTCATCATGGCTCATCACCCGGCTTTCGAGATCATAAAAACGGCTGAAGAACGCGAGCACAAGGATGAAAATAAAAAACAGAACTTCCGCATTCAACCGGATCTGTGTTCCCAACAGTGGTTCCTTCAACGATCCACCTGATTCAAGATCCATTCTAGTTGCATCCATGAAAAGACCTCCACAATCGATAGGCTGCGCCTGATTGACCTGGCTGCCGGCAGAAAAATAATCCTTCCCCACCTCGCCGAACAAGGTCAATCCTAAAATCTGCGCCTGCACAGACCTCATTATACAGCCAGGCGGTAAACACATCCAACCGTTTTACAGTCAACGAAGCCCTGTTCCCGGAATCGATCACACCTGCTGAAAAACCTTCCTCAGAATAACATGAATAACAATTTTAGCAATCACTCTACAGTCCCGACAGGCAAACCCCCAACCCGGCTGTTCAGGTCTCATTTGCTGCCCATCACAAACGGATTCCACAACTTCGTTGTTCGGGAAAGTACTCTCCCCTTTATGGTTAATAGAAGACAGACGCCAGGTTTACCCGGCCATCGGGCAGAAACGATACACCCTCCATTTCCAGTAGTGCCCGTTTCATCGGCAAACCACCCTGGAATCCTCCCAGCTCCCCTGAACTGCGGACCGCCCGGTGGCAGGGGATCAGCAGCGGAAAGGGGTTGGCTGCCAGCATCGATCCCACAGCCCGCCCACCACGCTGGGATCCAATATACGCAGCAATACGGCCGTACGTGCTCACCCGGCCGTGTGGAATCGCATGCTCAGCCTGCAGAACTCGCTGCTGAAAAACGCCGCAGAATGTCCAGTCCAGCAATGAAAGGTCAAAAGTGATCCTCTCGCCTGAAATTTTTCGCCGGATCTGCTCCGCCAAGGTTTCGATTCGCCCTGGAATAGTGGAAGCGGAGGGTGCTGCAGACAGCACTGAACCCGGCAGCCACAGCCGGCGCACCAGAATCCCGGCGTCCGTCTCCACCCACCACAGCTGCAGATCACCGAATTGAGAGGAAATCTGTATGGCCTTCTCTTCTGCTTTGCCGCCCATTCTCTTCTCCTGCAGCCATGTCCATACAGCCAGGCCACATCTCATGTTTCCGGGGTCAACACCGTCCGCAATTTAACAGTGAACGGCTGCCGGAAACTCCAGCCAGCCGCTCACTGATTCTATGTTCAAAGATTATCTTGCTGGTGTAATTCCACTCAGACGAGTTTTATTTCCTTGCTGCTTTCCCACAACCCATGGATGTTGCAGTATGAAACAGCAAAGATCGTGCCGGGGACATCTGTCTTCATCCACGCGCTGACATCGGGATGTGTATACACCGGGCCTGTATTCGGGCCTTCTACAGCCTCACCGTGAGCGTTAAATTCGAAGAGACCGACATCGTACGTAAACTTCTTGCCCTCCGGGTGGAAATAGAGCCGGATCCAGCGAATGTGATGCTCGGTAGTGTTGGGGTGGCCGATCTCTTTCCCGATGCTCAACCGGACTTCGAACATTTCATCCGCTTTTACTTCATCCGGGCATTCAATTACTGGGGCATGCTTCTCCTTTTTCCAATCTCCACTCTGAACCTGTTCACCGATTTTTGTCATGACTCCCTCCATTTATGAGCTTGAAAACGAGACTGCTCTTCAGCTATTCCTTCCCGGGACCACATTTCACTGCATCCGACCCTATATCCCTGGCCGGGGCCAGGTGAACACGCTGAAAACAGCCATCGAACGTATCTTCCAATCAGAGTGTACCGCATCCGGGAAGGCTCCGGCAACAATTTGGTTCGAACATTTTTATCCATACATGAATTTCTACCTGCCCAAGCGCGTTGGTTCCCGGTACTGCAGCTGAAATTCAGCCCCGGGGATAGCTCATCCGAATGTAAAAACAGGGTGACTGCCGACTGGCCAGCGCCCGGGCTTGAAACAGGGCAGTTTACAGTGCGCGCAGACTCCAAAAAATCAATAAGGTCCGTATCCTATAACTACTGCCAACGCCAGAAAACCAAGAGAAGCGAGCAGCACCCATAACCATAAACGAAGCGACCAGCGGATCCATTTTGGATAACTGACAACCGTCAATCCCAGCGAAATCAGCAGAACTGGATTTGTCGGGTACACCACATTGGAAAAACCATCCCCGAAGCAGTAAGCCAGCACGCTTACCTGGCGGGTAACACCAATCAGTTCCGCCAGTGGGATCAGAATCGGTATCAGCAGAAACGCCTTGGCCGAACCGGAGCTGATAAAAAACTCCACCATCAACGTAAGGAGGAAGACAATTACAGCAGCTGTGATCGGATTCGTATTGGCAACCATCGAAGTGGAACGATACAGCAGTGTATCCATGATGCCGCCGCTGACAACGATGTGCTTTATACTGGCAGCCATCAGAATCAGGGGGATACCGGGGGCAATGCCGCCTATCCCTTCCAGCGCAGCGCTGCGGACAATCCTGCCGCCGGCTCCCGAGAGCAACCCCGCTCCGACACCACCGAACAAAAACAGCAAACCTACCAGGGGAAGCGCGATATCCGAGAGTCCAGGCACCAGCGGCCCTGCCAGAAGCACCGCCAGAATCACAACAAGGAAGGCGACAAACCACCACACCGCCCGGCCGGGTTTCGACGCTTTTTCAGAAAAATCCGCAGTTTCAAGAATATGCTGTTTGATATGCTTCTCTTCATTGTATACAGGAGAACTCTCCGGCTTCTTTTCAATCCTGCGGGCATACCGCACAAGGAACACTGCCAGAATCGCATAAAAAACAAGAAAGATCACAACCCGCAGCCCGGATCCTGAAAACAGCGGCAGGCCGGCGATATTCTGTGCGACACCAATCGTGAATGGATTGGTGACGGCAGCCGAGAAGCCCATGTTGGTCGCCAGAATACTCATCCCCAGCCCGACCAGTGAATCCCAACCCAGCGAATACGATAATGCGATCATCAGCGGTACCAGTGGGACGACCTCCTCAAAGATTCCAAAGAACGCACCGATAAGCATGAAGAAGAAAGAAACCACCAGCAGCAGCACGTACTTGCGGTGCCCCAGCCGGGCTACAATCCGATCGATCACACTTTTGAGGATCCCGCTCTTATCCAGAATAGCGAATGAAATCCCGACCATCAGCAGGAACAGAATGATCATAATTACAGTGATACCGCCATCCGCCCACAGTACCTCCACCGGTGCGGTGAGCCAGCGCCACATCGGGTACGCGGGGGACTCTGTCGCCTGATACGATCCGGGGATGATCGATTCGCGTCCGTCCTGGACAACACGGTCGAATAAGCCTGCCGGGATAACCATTGTGAGGATTCCTGCTGTGATCATCAATAGAAAGAGAATAACGGTTGATTGAAGAAATGCTCTTGTGCTGATCTGTGCGCCTGCCTTTTGATCCATGGTCAATCCTCCAGGTGAATTTCCTGATGATATGTCAAAAAGAGAAATATTACCATCTGCGCGGATTTAATATTTCCGGAGTGTGAGATATCTGTAAAATAGGAGATATTATTTTTTTTTAGTCAAGACCACCGGCAAAACCGGTGGTTTGACTTGGCCCTGTAAGGGCCTCTTACTTGCAGCACCTCAAGCCGCTTTCACCTTGTTCAAGCCTGATGCACCGATGACCTGGCCACCCCTAAAGGGGTCTTCTGCTTCTTTGGTCATGATACGATCCATCATTTGATCGTGTTTCTCCTGCTCTCTCACATACTTCGCTGTCGTCGCTTCATTCAACCCTGCTGTGCTCACATAATACCCTTGTGATGTTTCCTGTACCTGTTTTCCACTCAGGGTGATCTTTTTTCCCATAAGTATCTGTAATAAGGTTGTAGAACCGTTCAGTCTGAAACCCGCGCTCAGTCGAACAGTACATTTCTGCAGTTATGATGTTTTTAAAGCATTAAGAACTGGAAAAATCATAACGCCATTCATGGGGGCGCTCCCCTTGTGGGGCGGACGGAGGGAAGACAGAAAAGGAGAGAGCTAAAGATACCGAATCTTGAAGTGGTCAGGAACGACTTTTTTTCTGTAAGTCTTTTCTCTTCCACCCGCTAAGCGGACGGTTTTTTGTTTCGGGTGTTCCGCCCTCATCTCGCTAAAGCGACAAAAAAAGTGCAAAAGCAGGGCTCCCGCACTTTTGTATTTGTTGTTAATGCTTCTTCACACGTTGAAATCCGTCACTTGCTGAATCTCCACAGGGGGATACACCTGGCCTGGAACAGGAGGCATGGAATTGTATACCCAATTTACCCTGATTTCGCCGCACTTGATCCCCCCAACCCGCCGGAAACCGAGGAACTCGCCCCGCAGCGCCACATCTTCCATACTCAGGGACATACTGAAAAAGGCTGCCGGAGAAGGTTTGAGCCCACGCAGTTCATCACCATAAGCGGTTAATGGAAAGAGAATCCGATCACTCCCTGCCGAATGCGCTTGCAGGACAGGGATAATATACGGGTATCCATCATCCTCTACCACCGCCAGGAATTTCAGGTTTCCCGGTTTATCGAGCATTCCTCGGGTAAACGCATTGAGGACGGGTTTCGTTGTCCCTCTGCGGGAAAGGGCTGCTGCAGCCATACCCTGTACTGCCCCCAGAATAATTCTGCCCATCGGCAGTTCCTCGCGGCCGGTATGTTCAGCCAGGTCCATGTTATACACAGTATGAATGCCGAAGTAAGAATTGTAGCGGAACATCGGCTGGTTGTTGTAGAAGTCATAATCCGGTCCGCTGCGGCAGGTGCCGGTGAAGGTCGCCTTGCCCCGCCATACTTCCTTATTCAGCGACATGATCAGGAAACCTGTACGCGGATTCTGCCGGATGAACTGCTTGGACATTCCTTCAGTAAATTGTCCCCAGGTCATCGTGGTCGGCGAGTTGGCCCGAAGTGATGAAATCAGCGTGAGATGGGGCAGTCCGTCGGGATTGACCGTGGCCAGCAGCCCGATTTTCATTTCCGGTTCAAAACTGCGGATATCACTCTCTGAAAAAGTGTCCAATCCTGGTTTTTGAGTGTTCATCTTGCTTCCCTTCTATCGATCCAACCGGCTTGGGCCAGTTGCCTGAATGGTAATTCCCGGGGGGCCGTGCTTCCGGGCCGCAGCCTCCAGGGCTGCAATCGTCTCTTTCTCCAGCAGCGGCACACCTGCATAACGCCAGGAGAGACCCAGACGGCCATATTGTGATTGGCAAAGGTTGTTAAAAGAACACAACTCCCATCGTTCCAGTCCTTCTTCCAGATTATCTCGCAGATAACCGGCAATTGCGGTAATAGACTCCAGAGTTGCAGTGGCTTCCGGAATCAGCGGTGTCCGGATCCACAACCGCAAATCCGGGAAATGGCTGCGCTGTACATCCCGTATGCGCAGCAGGTTATCCAGAATCAGCGTATTATCCTGGCCGGTAAACTTACAATGCCGTGTGTTTTCAAGCAGTTTTACATCAAACAGGATCAGGTCCAGAAACGGCATAAGGCGTTCCAGCACAGACCAGCTGCAAAGGCCGCAGGTATCAAGCGCTGTGTGTACACCCGCTGCCTTCAACTCCCTTAAGAACACCTGAAGAAAACCTGCCTGCTGGGTGGGCTCTCCTCCAGACACCGTAACACCACCACCCGAGGTTTCGTAGAAGGTGCAGTCTTTCATTACTTCTTCCAGCAAATCCTGTACTGTCATGCGGGTTCCGAGAAGCTCCAATGCGTTTGCCGGGCAGGCTGCAGCACAGTCCCCGCAGCCTGTACAGATTTCCCGCTCTATCTGCACGCCGATTTCTGTTAGCGCAACTGCGCCATGTTTACAGACCTGCGAACAGGTTCCACAGGCCAGACACCGCCCGTCAAACCACTGAAGCTGAGGTGAGCGGGAAATGCTCTCAGGATTATGACACCACTCACACGACAACGGGCATCCCTTGAAAAAAACCGTGGTGCGGATACCCGGGCCGTCTTCTGTAGACAGCCGCTGAATGTTCAGGATCATCGCTTCCTGCCCCGGATCCTGGTTGCCGGCGGGCTTTTTCTGTAAGACCGGATCACTCTCAACAGACATATACACTCCGGTCACATTGTATGGGTTTCACGGGCGATAATTTCATCCTGCAGCTCTTTGCCTATGGTTGTGAAGTAGGCATTGTACCCGGTGATGCGTACCAGCAGGTTTTGATAATTCTCCGGATGCTCCTGGGCATCACGCAGCATACCGGCATCGATCATATTGATCTGCAGTGCACTGCCGCCGTTTTCGACATAACCCTTGAGAAACGCGATGAACTTCTGCTTGTGCTCAGGATCGCGGATCAGGGAAGGGTTGAACGTCATCGTGTGGCTGGCTCCATTGGGCAGCAGATTGTAGAAATCCTCCCAATCGCCGCTTCCATCTTCGGCCTTACCTCCAAGCACTTTACCGACGGAATTCACATTTGCTGTCGGCCCGCGGGTATCCGCACCATTCGATGGGCAAATTGCATTCGACAGGAACCTGCCCTTCTCACGGCCATCGGGGCTGGCAGGCAGAATGAACCCGTTCGCAATCCAGTAATTCCAGCTCAGCATACCGGGCCGGAACTGGCGGCTGGTGGACTTCGTGCGATGCTTCCAGGCTTCTTCCGTCCACAGCTCCATAACCCTCAGGCCCATAGCGTCCGCTATTTCGTCATCCCGCCCGTACTTGGGCGCTTTGTTCACAGCCTGAGCCTGCAGGATTTCAAAACCGGTCCAGTTATTCTCCAGCGCACGGATCAGCTCCGCCATGGTGCAGATCTTCTGGTCGTATACCAGGTATTTCACCGCCAGCAGCGAATCCACCGTGGTTGCATAGGTAACCGCCTCAAGCGTAACAAAATTCAACTCCGCCCCGCCCGCAGTGATATCCATACCTTTTTCTGCACAGCCGCGAACAAGGGTGGATAAATACGGTGTCGGCGCAAAATCCTGGCGCGCTCTTTCTGTCTCTTCATAGACGGAAACCATTTTCTGGATGATAAACCGTGTCTGGTCGGCATACGCTGCCCAGAAATCCTCAAAGGTTTGGAATGAAGCAGCTTCACCGGTATCCGGACCAACCCGGCAGCGGGGTTCCTGTTTTCCCGTCATCGGATCTGTAAACGGGACCAGGTCATACCCTCCTGTCAGCGCCAATTCCACCGCTTTTAACAAATTCAGGTTTGCATCCACAGTTCCGGAGCGGTCATTGCCCTGCATGGTGTTTTCCAGACAGCCAACCGGGGCATAATCAAAGACATTCCCCTCATGGATCAGATTTTCTACGCCGGCTTTTTTGGCCTCCAGCATCATGCCCGCCATCGAACGCTCATCGAAGTTCAGAAGGAAGGGTGCGCCCTGCGAATCAGCTATCATTTCGACAATACGCTCATACAATTCCGGAGGTGTATTCCTGTGCAGGCGGACATTGGGCTTTGGCTCAAGAATCGGAGAGAGATTTTCGATCACATCCAGCATGGCATAGGTCAGCGAATTGGTCATATCACGGCCATCCGGACCCATCCCGGAAAGTGTGATCAGCTGGCCGTAGCCTGCGGTGATACCCTGGTTGCCGCCAGTGCGGATCATGGCATCATAGGCTGTGTTGGCATGGATCCAGAAACACTTGAGGATCTCCTTCCCCTCGTCTTCCGTTTTGCCAGCCTTGAGGCTTTTCTCCCAATATGGGTACAGGTACTGGTCGATGCGCCCGAATGAAGTCCCCGGTCCGGGATAACTCTCATCACTCATAACCAGCATATGAGTCAGCCACAAAGCCTGTACCGCTTCCCAGAACGTCTCCGCCGGCTCCCAGGGTACACGGGCCGAAATGGCTGCCATCTGTTCCAGTTCTTTCTTGCGGCCGGGGTCGTTTTCCAACACCGAAAGTTCAGCACACAGCCTGCTGTATTGTTCAGCCAGCTGGCGAGGCATTTCTGCAGCAATAGCCATCGCCCTCAGTTGTGCACCTTTTGATCCTCGCTGCTCTGCAGGGGAAAGCTTCTCAAAGTTGGCCTGAATCTCTGCATGAATGCCTTTGAAACCCTCCTGCAGCACTCTGGGGTAATCCGGAATGAGGTGGCCGCTGGTGGCACCGGCGTTGCCGTACCCATGGTCATGAAGCCACTTCATCTGTTCGCGGGTACCGCCTTTTCCATACATCCGCCTATGGTGTTCACGGGATTCTTTCTCTGTCAGACAGGCGGAGGTCATAATATTAAAACGTGCACCAGCGAGCAGATCGCCGGGAAGGATCTCCTGCGGCAGGTAATTAACCACAACTTCACGGGTGAACCATGCACTCCGCTCCGGCAGAGACCAGCTCCAGAACTCCTCCGGCAGTGCTACCTGTTTTGCCACCTGGTTAAAGGATGATTTAAAAGTCTGGTGGAAAGCATACGTCTCCGGAACAATATAAAAGGTGAGTTCTTCGAACTGATGGTCCCAGGGTGTACCGGTTGTCCAGGACGTCATTTCATTGTTCCAGCTGCGGGCGACACCTTCGAAATAGTAATCCCTCAGCCATTGGATCCTGGGTGAATTGTTGGCCGGAGACTTGATACGATAGCGTGGTTCTGTCTGAGTCAGTTGACTTTCGGTCATGGTTTTAACCTCCGATTTGTGAGAGGAATGCCGCACCTTCATCGAGCATATCAGCCATCAGGATAGCGGCCTTTTCAGGCTCCTGCTGGCTGATTTTTTCCAGGATATTTCGGTGCGCAATAAAGGTGCGCTGGACAGGTTCCCTGCCCTGGTAGGTTGTAAAAAACAGGCCGGTGAGATGGGTATAGACACTGCGGAAAGAATTCAGGATCATCGGATAGACCCTGTTGGCTGAAGCGATTGCAATCTCGAGGTGGAAGGAAAAATCCAGTTCTGTGAGGGATCGACTGTCCCCGGGATCGGCTGTTGTCTCCTGATCCAGGATGGTTTCTATCCGTTTGAGCTGCTCGGTGGTGCGTTTCTGAGCAGCCAGGCGTGCTGTTTCGGTTTCGATCAGTTTTCGGGCTTCGATCAGATCGTGGATGAGCTGTGGGTCTATCTCCTGGTCCTTGTAGGTGAGCAGTGTGGAGAGGACAGCAAGCGAGCCTGAGGTGCGGTAATCGCAGACAAACACACCGCGGCGAGGCACGATGCAGACGAGGCCTTTTGCGGCAAGATCGACGAGCGCCTGGTGCACCACCGGCCGGCTCACCTGCAGTTCCTGCGCGAGGGTACGTTCAGAGTGCAGGCGCTGCCCGGCGATCCATTCGCCTGAGAGGATTTTTGCTTCCATGCGGAGTGCGCAAGTTTGCTGGAGGCTCTGATTTTGAACTGGTTCGAGCGAAACGGGCATACGTTCCTCATTTCTGTGGTAAAACCACCAGCCATTTCCAGCATACAACAGATCAGTATATGAAGCAAATCCAATCTGTAGAAAGGTTGCGTCACATAATTGCCGAAATATAGAAAAAGAGATAGGCTCACCAACACAGTAACGGCCAAGTCACAGAAGGGAGCCTATCA
>JAFGNH010000184.1 GCA_016927115.1 Anaerolineales bacterium
CGGTGCCAAATGGAAGCGGTTATTGTGCAGTATGGACCATGAGTACTTGCTTAAGGTTTTACATAATTGAAAACGCGATTGCCCTGGCAATACCTGCATTCGTGAGACTTTAATCCCTCAAAAGAGAAGTGGAACTATTCGGTTAGATCACCAGGCTCCTGCTAAACACTCATCAGAATAGAGAAACCTGCCCATCCACAAATTCGCCAGCGCTGACCGAAGAAGAAAGCAGTAAATCACACAGCGGGAGAGTAAAAAGCGTCCTCCTGGTTTCAAATCCTGAATTAACATCCTGTAAATATCTTTTTTTGCTATTTTTCTGTAAATATAATGAAAGGTTTTTACAGAAAACCTGAAAGTATAATCAAAGCAAGCAAGTTTCAATTAAGATGGGAATCTACATAGCAGAACGGACTAAAGCTTTCCATAATTCCTGAGGACATTTAGAAGAAACGATCAATAAAACTTCATTATGCCCAAAAAAACAGAACATCCTACCGCTCAAAGCGGGACACCCCCTGCAAGTAATCATTCCTCTCATAATTCAGGTATAGAAGATCCGGAGCAGCTAAAATTTTCACCTGTTCCCGAATACGTCAGCCGAGTACTCACAGCAGAGGAAGATTCCCGCGCGGAAAAAACCGGAAAAAGCCAGAGCGAAAATGAATTGTTCAATATTCTTTATCAGATCAGCAATAAAGTATCTTACACTAACGATCCTGAGATGGTCTTTACAATTCTGGGAGATGAACTGCGCTCTCATGATCTGGATTGCATGGTTATCTTCCTGGATGAAAAAGAACAGACAGCGCACATCGCCTATCACACAATGTCTCCGGATGTATTAAAAACTGCAGAAAAATTTTTCAATGCGAAATTCACCACCGAAAACAAGCCCCTGTATGAGTGGGCCGCACAACTTCACCCCGTTTTCGTTGAAGGAGATTCACTCTATCTGACGGATTTTAATGAGATTGTCACCACTTTCATACCCCTTCCCAAGACGTTGGCCTTATCCGCACTGACAGTACTTGGAATTACATCCGGTACACGTGGCGCTTTCCTGCCAATGCAGACTCAGGGAAAAAACTTAGGAAGTCTGTCAATCTGGGGAAAAGAATTCAAGGAATCAGATCTGGAGATTTGCAGGCTATTCTCTTCCCAGATCGCATCCGCAATTGAACATGCACGACTGCAAGCTGCTAAAGAACGCCAGAATCTCCTGCTTACCCGTTCCAATTCATTGATCAAGACTCTTGATAATGTATCGTTACAGATTTCTTCAGCAGATAACGCGGATACTATTCTCAATATTCTCGGAACTGAGTTGAATAAGCTTGGCCTTCAGTGCCTTGTCACATTCAAGGACCAAGAGGCAAACACTGCAACTATACGTTATCTTTCCTACGGTCCAAAGTTAATCAAGAAAATTCAATCAGCAATAAACACCAGGGTAATAGGTTACAGGATCTCTCTTTCTGGGGAATCAGATTGGATGGCTCAATTCCTTCAACAAAGGGATCCTGTTTTCTTTCACAATATTACGGATATGCTTTATGATTCCTTTCCTCACATCCCGGCGCAGCTTTTTAAAAAGATGCTGGAATTACTGAACATTTCAAAGGGCACCTCCGGAATAATATTGTCTCTTGATTACCAGAACAGCATTATTGGATCCCTGATTATCTGGGGGGATTTCCTAAATGAGGATGACATTCCTGCCTATTCGGTTTTTGCCAGCCAGGTCGCCAACATTATTGAATATGCCCGACTGTTGAACACTGCCCGTGAAGAAAACCGGATTCGTAAAGAGACCCAGAAAAAACTTGAAAAATCACGCCAGGAGCTGCGCGGTATCTTTGAGCTCGCTCACGATGCAATTCTCCTCATCGACCCTGAAAACAGAATGATAATTGATGTAAACGACCGTGCAAGTGATATATACAGGTTCACAAGGGAAGAATTCCGGGGAATGGATCTGGCAGATCTGAACCCGGATTTGAGAATAGCAGAATGGCTGATCGACCGTACAGTAACTGATGGTCACTGCAACGGATGCCATGTAATTCATTTCCAGAAAAGTGGCGAGGAAATGAAACTGGAATTTAATTCATCCCTTATTGAGTTTAATGATAAGCCGGTCATTCAATGCATTGGCCGTGATATTACAGAACGCGATAAATACGAAAACATGCTCAAACATGCAGCTAACCACGACGCTCTCACAAACCTGCCAAACCGCGTGATGTTCAAGAACCGCCTGAAGTACGCCATTGCCCGATCAAAGCGATACAAGGAGGTTGGTTTTTCTGTTCTGTATATCGACCTGGATGATTTCAAACGGATCAACGACAGCCTCGGCCATCCAAGTGGGGATCGTTATCTGATTGAGTTTTCCAAAAAGCTTGTTCAGATCATCCGTGAGACCGATCTTGTTGCACGACTTGGAGGAGATGAATTTGCCGTACTCCTGGAGGATACTCACCAGTCGGAAGATGCTGTCCATTTCTGCAACAGATTGATGCATTCTCTGATAGAACCTATCCGGATTGATGACCAGGAGTTTGTTGTCACCGCTTCTATTGGCATTGTAATGAGTTCCCCCGAGATCACATCGGCAGACTCATATCTACGAAATGCAGATATAGCGATGTATAAGGCGAAAAAGAACGGCAAGCGCTGCTACAGCATTTACAGCGATGGTATGCACACCGGTTTACTGCAAAAAGTACACATGGAAACCCGGATCAGAAGGGCAATGCAGCTTAATGAGTTCTTTCTTGAGTACCAGCCAATCATTAATGTAACGCAAAACCAGATACAGGGTTATGAAGCCTTAATCCGCTGGCAACCCCCGGACTCAAGCGTCATTCCCCCGGCCAGCTTCATTCCAGTGGCAGAAGAAATCGGATTGATCCATAAGCTGGGAAAATGGGTCCTGCAGGAAGCATGCAATCAAATACAAACCTGGAAACATCAGAAGACAATCCATCCTGATTCAACAATCAGTGTGAATGTTTCTGCGATACAGCTGAGTCACCCGCAATTTCCCGAAGAAGTAAGGAAAATCCTCAACGACACTGGCCTTGAGCCTGAATATCTATCCCTGGAGATTACCGAATCTGCTTTTGTTACAGACCCTTTTATTACGGAAACTACACTTCAAGCGATCCGTGATTTGAATGTCCACATCCATCTGGATGATTTTGGAACCGGATATTCCTCACTCAGCTTTCTTGCGAAATTTCCGATTAACGCAATCAAGATCGACAAGCGCTTTGTTATGGAAATTCAGCAGGGGAATAATCTCGCCCTGGTGAAATCCATGCTGGTGCTCAGTCAGGCATTGGGAATTGAAATTATCGCAGAAGGTGTGGAAACACAGAACCAGCTTCAAGCCCTGATCAATATGGGCTGCCAGAATATGCAGGGTTTTTATTTCTCAAAGCCTCTCGCCGCGTCCAAGGTCTCCGGTTTTTCATATCCCACACCTGAATAAGATCCATATCCAAATACATACCAAAAGCACTTACCCAGGCAATAGGGTCCGTTTAAAACTAAAACAACTCAGTTCCTCAGTTAAAAAAGTAGCGCCTATCCATTCAGACTGACAAAAGAATCCGCCTGTTCCTCATCTGGAAAAGCAAGGGATATCTCCAGATCGGATGCAAAAAAACCTGATCTCAGGAAGCGGTTTCCCTTCCGGTTCAAATCAACCGCTGGGACCGTTCTATCAATACAGAAATGCCGGGGTAATATGTAACCATTGAGGGCCTGTAATCCCCAGCTGCGGCAGTAAAGCCGGTGCATTCCAATATCCCGGTATCGTATTACAATTACGGCGAAGAAATCTCCAGGCCATTTTCAGGAACCAGTGAGAGACTCTGATCCAGACAGGGCAGGAATGATGTCGAAAAAAAAGTACGTAAACGACTATGAGCTGGTCGTCAATACAGATGAATCAGGCCGCGAGACAGAGAACGTCGTGTATCGCGGAGAGTATTTTGAAATCTCGCTGGATCACAGAGAAACAACCCTCTTTAAAAAGAACTGTCTTCTGCTTCTTGCTGCAGTAGTTTTCCTGCATATATGCGGCGGGTTTGTGGGAAACCAGGGGATGTATCGGATTTTCGTGTCACTGCCATATGTGGTTGCGTTCTTTCCTCTCATTTATATGGGGGAAGGGATCCTGCGCCTTCCCGGTGAAAAGCGCCGCTACCGCCGGGATGAAGTAGATCTTTCATTCAACCGTATTAAAAACACGAGCATGATCCTCCTAATCATTCTCGGAGCTGGTGTACTTGGAGAAATTACCTTCCTCCTGTTTGCTCAGGCTGAAGATGGACCCGGGCTTGAACTCCTGTATCTGGCTCTTGAGGCAGCTTCCGCTTCCGCAGTTTATTTAATCACCCGTCTACAGAAATCAATCAGCATACTGCCTTCTGGCAATACGGACGGCCATTTCTGACGGGCCACCCTCCTCCCTTTCGTACGGCGCTCCTTATCTCGCCACCTTATCGGTGAAAGTCAGTTGAACGTTCCTATTTCAGTTCTGAAAGTCTGAGCTGAAGAAATCGCACCATATTCTTCACAGATTTGCGGATAATTAACCTATTGTTCTTTGCACAGGATTGTGTCCTAATTTCCTTTGAAGTGATATACTCATGCCTATGGAAAAAATCCACCTCGATTTTGAACCTTTTTCATGTTACAACAGTATAGAATCGACATCCAAAACTGGTGGAATAACCTGGACGAAAAAAACCCCTAACCAAAATATCTTTTTTAATCATCAGGAAAAATGCGTGTGCAGAGTGCTATTCACCGCATTTTAAACCCTCAAGGAGGTAAAATCGAAAATTCAAGAACGCACCTATATCGGATAAACCATTAAAAACTTTATGGAGGAGAAACAATGCGCAGACTATACATAGTACTTTCATTCCTGATTGTTACAGCTCTGTTGCTCGGTGCCTGTGCCCAGCCTACTGCTGAGCCGACTGAGCCGCCCGTAGAAGAAACCGAAGAAACAACGGAAGTTGAAGAACCCACGGAGACGGAAGTTGTCTACGAACCGGAACCTTTCGGTGAGAATCTACCGACTGAACCGACCATCGATACTCCGCTGGTCGTGGCCTATCAGGATTTCTCACAGAAATTCAGCCCGTTCTTCGCTGACACCGGCTACGACGTGGATGTTGTCGCAATGACACAGATCCAGATTCTGACCACTGACCGCCAGGGCGGCATCATCTTCAACGCCATTGAAGGTGAAACCGTCAGCTATAACGGCGTGGATTACCTCTACAAAGGCCCTGCAAATGTCTCAGTGGAATATGATGAAGCGACAGATACCACGAAGTATACTGCCCGCCTTCGTGTCGGCATGCAGTTCGCAGACGGCGAACCTGTAACCGCCGATGATGTTATCTTCACGTACTACACCTTCCTGGATCCTTCCTATGTCGGCTCAACCACCCTGGGTTCCTACGACATCGTCGGCCTGAAAGACTACCAGACACAGACCACAAGCGATGTGTTCGACACCTACGCTGCAATGGCTGATGAGATTTACGCAGCCGGGATGGACCATGAATGGTCAGACGCTGATGCATGGACTCAGGAACAGCAGGATGACTTCTGGGCTCGTGTTGAAACGAATGTAATGTACGAAGTTGAAGGTATTGTCAATTACGTAATGGGTAATTACATTGATTACGCCCCTGATTACTTTGGCATGCCGTCTGAAGATGTTTCCTCCAACGAGGATCTCCAGGTCGCATTTGGTATGACCATGTGGGGCTTTGGAGAACGTGCCTGTACAGATGAAGTTGCAGAAGGCGAAGATCCTGTATCCATCGAAGACTGCCAGGGCGATGTTCTGTTCTTCCCTGCAGCAACAGACATGAACTGGGATCTGGTTGAATCCTTCCCCACCGAAGAAGACTACTACAATGACATCATGGCTGCCTACGGCAACGACCTTCAGGAAGCCTTCCCATACGAATCAGCTAATGGTGTTGATGTTTACGCCAATGTTAAGAGTGGTTTCATCGGTTACTGGGGACCCCTGGATGAAGCAATGGGCGGCGAAGGCGTGCCGAACATCTCCGGTATC
Organism: Anaerolineales bacterium; assembly: GCA_016927115.1. Taxonomy (GTDB): domain Bacteria; phylum Chloroflexota; class Anaerolineae; order Anaerolineales; family E44-bin32; genus JAFGNH01. Next base: position 6,119 of record JAFGNH010000184.1, read on the forward strand.
GTGAAGGTTGACGACTACACCGTCCAAATTACCGTAAACGGCTATGAAGCCCCGGCTGTGTACTCCATCTTCGGCATCGATATCACCCCGCTGCATTACTACGGTGACGCCGATATGTATGACTATGAAAACAACATGTTCGGCTTCCCGTTCGGTGACCTTTCCAAACAGCAAAGCCTGACCGCTACACCGATGGGCGCTGGTGAATACAGGTTCGTCGAGTACAACAACCGAATTGTGTACTTCGAAGCGAATGAGTATTACTACAAAGGCTGCCCGCGCATCCGCGAGATTCAGTTCAAGGAAACTGTTTCCGCTGAAGTTGCCTCCGCAGTACAGACCGGCGCTTCCGATGCCGGCGAGATGACCGGCTCCCGCTCACGGTTCGAAGAGGTAGCAACCTACAACTCTAACGGCGAGATCACCGGCGACATCATCACCACAAGCAAAGTTGACAACCTTGGCTACGGCTATATCGGCATCAACGCTGATACCGTCAACGTTGGCGGCGATCAAGGCTCCGAGGCTTCCAAGAATCTCCGCCGAGCTTTTGCCACCATCATGTCTGTCTACCGTGATGTAGCAATCGACAGCTACTACGGCGAAGCTGCAGTTGTCATCAACTACCCGATTTCAAATACCTCCTGGGCAGCACCTCAGCCGACCGACGAAGATTACCAGATTGCATTCTCCACAGACGTTGACGGCAACCCCATCTACACAGCCGATATGACGCCTGAGGAAAAATATGCAGCTGCTGAAACAGCAGCACTTGGCTTCTTCGAAGCCGCAGGCTATACAGTCGAGAACAGCATGCTCACAGCAGCACCTGAAGGCGCAAAGCTGAGCTACGAAGTCATCGTTCCTGGTGACGGCACAGGCGATCACCCCGCATTTGCCATCCTGACAAGTGCACAGGCTGCCCTGGCCAATATCGGCATGGAGCTCGTCATCAACGACCCAGCAGACGCCAATATCCTCTGGGATTCACTGGATGCAGGCACCCAGGAACTCTGGACAGCTGCATGGCAAGCTACAATCGATCCTGATATGTACCAGGTCTATCACAGCGCCAACGTCGTCGGAGAGGGCGGTTCGGATTCGAACCATTACCATATCCGTGACGCCGAGCTCGATCAGTTCATTCTCGATGCCCGTGCAAGCGATGACCAGAACTACCGCAAGGCCGTATACAAACAGGCACTTGACGTCCTCATTGACTGGGCCGTCGAGATCCCGACCTACCAGCGGCAGAACTGCATCATCTTCAGCACAGAGCGCATCAATATCGATACCCTCACCCCTGATATCACAACCTTCTGGGGCTGGCTGGAAGACATCGAACTGGTGGAGATGAATTAAATTGCTGTTGAAATCCGTTTACGGATAAAATGTGAGCCCACCTCTGTGTGGGCTCACATACATATCTTGCATCAGCCAATTAAACAATTTCTGATGACTCAGGATGAAAAATCAATATGCGAAATTTTATAATCAGGCGGCTCTTACTGGGCCTTTTTATCACTTTCTTCGGCGCAATGGTGGTCTACACTGTAATCCGCTCTCTTCCTGCTTCCTATGTGGAGACAATTGCACGAGAAAGAGCCAGCAATCCTCTGAGTACGAAAACCTATCAAGAGTGGCTGGATCAACTCAATGCAGTTTACAGGCTTAATGTTGGCATTATTCCCGGATTTTTCGGGTGGATTGGTAACGCAATCAGGGGTAATTTCGGAGAATCGTGGCACTTTGGTATCCCGGTTACGGAAAAATTCAATCAGGTTATCTGGTATTCACTCATTATTAATATTGCTACACTCTTTGTGGAATTCTTTGCCGCTATTCCACTCGGAATTCTGGCAGCAAGGAAGCAGTACAGCAAAACGGATTATGCTGTCACCGTTTTTGCCTTGATGGGTATCTCCTTGCCTACCTTTTTCCTTGCGACAATCCTGAAATTTGTATTTGCGATAAAACTCGGCTGGTTTGACCTGTACGGATTAGCCGGCAGGTTCCATTCTTCCATGACTCCATTCCGGCAGGTTCTGGATATTGGCTATCATATGATCCTGCCTGTAATTACACTTACCATGCTTTCCATCGGCGATCTCATGCGCTATACACGGACGAACATGCTGGAGGTCCTTAATTCCGACTATATTCGCACAGCACGTGCAAAAGGGCTTTCTGAGAGGGTCGTTATCAATAAACATGCATTTCGCAACACCCTGATCCCGCTTGTTTCCTATATGAGTTATCTTATCCCGGCCATGTTCGGCGGTTCGCTGATCACAGAAACGCTTTTCCAAATACCGGGCATCGGCTATATCTCCTTTCAAGCCATCGTCCGGGGGGATATTCCTTTCGCCATGTTCTACACGACATTCCTTATCATTCTCACACAGATCAGTCTTATCGTTGCGGACATCATGTACGCAGTGGTAGACCCGCGTGTAAGAGCAAATTGATGCTGGTGGCCTATGTCTGATAACTTCAACCTTTCATCTACTGAAAAAAATTCACTGCAGGACGTTCAAAACACCGACGAAATGCACCTTGATGACGCCAGACGAATTAAAGTTCTTTCTCCCGGCATGCTTGTTTTCAAACGTTTTATCCGCAACAAACTGGCCGTCATTGGTTTTGCCATCCTGTTGTTCATGTTCACTTTCTCATTCCTTGGACCCCTTTTCTCCCCATATGAACAAACGCAGGTGTTTAAAGGCATCGGCAGTATGGCCAAGGATTACGCAGGGGCTATCTACAATCAGGAATTGCGTTATACGGTTGCAGAGGGAGAGAGTTTCGGAAGCGCCGAGCGGGCTCAATTCCTATTCGCACAGGCGAACAACGAAGATATCTTCGAGAACAACGATATCACCTACTACTATATCAGCGAAAGTGAGGATGTATATCGTATCCTTCGCCTGGAACCTGTTGCTGAAGTTCTGTTCGGAATTTTCACTTCCTTTGTTGACGATGAAGTACCTGTACCGCTCCAGGAAGCATACCTGGACGCGGAGGAAAATGGCCAGGATTATTTTGAATTGGAAAACGCAACCTATCGCATAACAAAAAAGAACAAGGGATGGCTGATTTCAACCGAACACGACATAGCACTGGCTTCTTACAGTGTTTACGACCCATACAATGAAGCAGATGGCGAATATGTGCTTTCATATGATTTCAGGCTGATCAGCAGTCGTGCGCTTGAACAGTCCGCAAACTCGTTTACCATGGACGGAAAAACATATACGATCCAATACGGCGAAGGTCAATCCACGATTCTCGATGGAGAAGGTTCACCCTATGCCGAAGTATCCGATATGATCGTGAACCCACTCGACCAATCGGTATTCCTGACAGTCGATTTCAAGACGGCAGTCCGGGAAGCAATCGGTGAACGGCAGCAAAAATTTACATATACACACGAAGATGGTGAAACGGTTGATTACACAATTGTGCGTGTAAACAACACCTTCAATATTAAAAAGGAAACTCCTACAGAATTGATCAGCATGTTTGAAGCCCCCTCCTCCGAACACCTTCTCGGGACCGATAACAACGGCATGGATGTCCTGACACGCCTTATGTTCGGTGGACAGGTGTCCCTCCTGGTCGGCTTTGTGGTTATTTTTATCGAGCTCTTTATCGGCATCATAGTCGGCGGCATCTCCGGGTATTTCGGCGGTTGGGTCGATACATCTTTGATGCGCTTTGTCGACCTTTTCAACAGCATCCCGTTTTACCCGATGGTCCTTATCTTTGGATCGGTTATGGACACGCTGGAAGTTGAACCAATGGCAAGGATCTTTCTTTTAATGATTATTCTCGGCCTGCTGGGCTGGACGGGTGTAGCACGTATCGTACGCGGTCAGATCCTGTCACTCCGTGAACAGGACTTCATGGTTGCCACGGAAGCAACAGGAATCCGCACCAGCCGCAGGATATTCCGGCACCTGATCCCCAATGTGATGCCGCTGCTGATCGTGCAGGCAACAGGAGGGCTCGGTGCGATCATCATAGCAGAAGCAACGCTGGGTTTCCTTGGCCTGGGTGTGAAATACCCGCTGGCTTCCTGGGGGAGCATCATCAATGTGGCTTCGGATGCATTCGTAATGACCAACTTCTGGTTCATGTGGATACCGGCAGGCATGTTGATCCTCCTGACCGTTCTAGGTTTTAACTTCGTTGGCGATGGGCTTCGGGATGCTTTCGACCCGAAGATGAAAAGGTAGGCAAGCACAATGGATGGAGATAAGCACTCTCTTCTCGACAGAATCAACGCAAGATCCAAATCCAGGGATAACAATCATATCTCTGCACGCGAATCGGCGAAGATCTCACGGGAAAACCGCCGGATTACCGATGCGCTCGAAAAGGAACGCAATCGTAAACATGTTCCTGAAAGCGAATATCTGACTTCAATGGACGACCCCGCAAATGTGGTGGAGTTCGACGATCTGCACACCTATTTTTTCACCGACATCGGCACAGTCAAGGCTGTAGATGGTGTATCGTTTGAAGTTCCCAAGGGAAAAACCGTAGGAGTCGTCGGCGAATCCGGCTGCGGCAAATCCGTCACCTCTCTGTCCCTCATGCAGCTTGTACAGCGGCCGCAAGGACAGATCGTTAAAGGAGCTATACGCCTCGATATGGGCGATAGGGTCTTCGACATCGCCAGGACCCCAACGAAGGTGATGGAAACCATTCGCGGCAGTAAGGTATCGATGATTTTCCAGGAACCGATGACAAGCCTGAACCCGGTATTCCGTGTGGGCAATCAGATCGATGAAGTTGTCAAACTTCATAACCCTGAAAAAACTGACGAGCAGATTAAAGAAGTTTCACTCCAGATGATTGAACTGGTGGGTATCGCCAACAATGCGGGTATCTACTTCATGTATCCGCACGAACTATCGGGTGGAATGCGGCAGCGTGTCATGATTGCCATGGCTCTTGCCTGCAGCCCCAGTCTCATCATCGCAGACGAACCGACCACAGCTCTCGATGTGACAATCCAGGCACAGATCCTGGATCTGCTCAGAAACCTTAAGGACAAGATCAATTCAAGTATCATGTTGATCACGCATGATCTGGGCGTTATTGCTGAGATGGCGGACTATGTTGTTGTTATGTACGCCGGCCGCATCGTTGAAAAGGGCACTGCTATGGAGGTGTTCCACAACCCGCTGCATCCTTACACCGTTGGACTCATGGCTTCCAAACCAATCATCAACCGCTCTGTTGACCGGCTGTACAGCATCCCGGGGAGCGTGCCCAATCCGATCGATATGCCCAACTACTGTTATTTCAAGGATCGCTGCGAGAAACGAATGCCAGTGTGTGACGGCGAATACCCCAGAGAAATTTATGTTACCGATACGCACATGGTTACCTGTTATCAATACAATACCCGGGCAGAGGCTTAAGAATGGAAGAAAAACACCAGGACTCAATCACACAATCAGACAACGTCCTGCTTGAAGTAATTAAACTGAAGCAGTTCTTTCCCATCAAAGCAGGCCTGATGCAGCGCATTGTGGGATATGTCAGGGCTGTTGACGGTATCAGCTTTTCAATACAACGCGGTAAAACGATGGGGCTCGTTGGTGAATCCGGCTGCGGCAAAACAACGGTCGGGAAAACAATCCTGCGTTTGAACGAAAAGACGGACGGAGATGTATATTTTAACAAACAGGAAATCTTCTCATTATCCCGCAAGGAAATGCGGGCGATCCGTCCTAAAATGCAAATCATCTTTCAGGATCCCTATTCAAGTCTTTCGCCGAGGCTTCCTGTAAGTGAGATTATTGGTGAAGCTGTCAGGGAGCACAGCATCGTACCGGACAGTGAATACGAATCACATATCGACATGATCATGAAATCCTGCGGATTGGAACCCTATCATAAAGACCGTTATCCGCATGAGTTTTCAGGAGGCCAGCGCCAGCGTATCTGTATCGCCAGGGCGCTTGCACTAAATCCTGAGTTTGTCGTATGCGATGAACCTGTCTCAGCACTCGATGTTTCAATCCAGGCCCAGATTATCAATCTGCTCAAAGATCTGCAGGACAAGTTTGATCTGACTTATCTTTTCATTTCGCATGATCTTTCGGTAGTGGAGCACATTTCAGATGACGTGGGTGTCATGTATCTGGGCGATCTGGTTGAGTACGGGTACAAAAATTCAATATTCAATAACCCGCTGCACCCTTACACGCAGGCACTGCTGAGCGCAGCGCCAATCCCGGATCCGGGAGCCAGGATGAACCGAATCATTCTTGAAGGAAGCATTCCTTCTCCAGCCAACCCACCATCCGGCTGCAAGTTCCATACGCGGTGCAGGGAAGTAATGTCTATCTGTAAAAGTGTCGCCCCACAAACCAAAGAAGTTGAACCAGGGCATATCGTCGATTGCCATCTTTACTGACCCTGCCAGGCAAGGTGAAAAATGCAGCAAAAAAAGTTGGAAGAAAAAAACGGAAGAGTCATCGGCAGCATGGACGCAGGCGGCGGGCAGCGGAATGAGCAGCGCTTTTCTCATGGGCGCGAAACAACATACACACCAACCCCGGGCCAGCAATTAACCCGATCTGAAGTCCGACGCTATACCTGGTATGCCCTGCTCGCGGCCATGTTGATAGCACTGGTATTCGCTGTGACCTGGATACTGTTCGGCCTCTTCTGCACAAAAATATGGTTCGCCTAGGGCAAAGCTGAATCGTTCCAGCAAGCCCGTTTGCTGGCCGCCTGTAAAAGTTTTTCCAGTGGGAAAAATCCGGACATATACAGTACTTGTTGATAAATAGTCAGATAGTGGATCAGTTCCCCGGGTTATCATTCTTCTACTACGCAGCCCGGTTCTTCCCCCGCCCTGTTCCTGTCGTATATTGCCTAAATCATATATGCGATTGCACAGGGTAAATAATAGCGGAATATTTATACATGCTTACACGCAAGGCTCATACTATCCAATCCCCTCAGCATCATCACCAGAAGGTTGTGCTTTTCGAATAGTATCCCCTGCTATCGCCTTCGAAGGCGCACGCCGGTAGATCCGAATACGGTCCGACACGAACCGGTCTTCATATAATTGCCCCCGCTGGCGGTCCGATTCAGTTCTATCGCAGACAGGTTCCGCATCGCCGCCGGCTCTTCATTGATTCAAAAAAAGCAGAGGCACAATTATATGCCCCTGCACGGCTATGCTGTATCTAAAAGGTCAATCAGGGAACCAATCACCCAGACAACCCTCTCCATTGAATGAAGGAAAGAGCTCCTCCTTCCTCCAGCACACTTGCTACTCGTTCAAACGGACGTTCTCGAACTGACTATGATAGAGCTCGGCATAAAAGCCATTTCTTTCGAGCAGTTCATCATGTTTACCTTGTTCGACAATATCACCTTCGTTGATCACCAGGATCCAGTCCGCATTACGGATCGTCGACAACCGGTGGGCGATGATAAAGCTGGTTCGGTTCTGCATCAGGTTTTCCATCGCGCGCTGAATCAGCACTTCGGTGCGCGTATCAACCGAGCTCGTTGCTTCATCCAGAATGAGCATGCTTGGATCCGTAACGAACGCCCGTGCAATGGTCAGCAGCTGTTTCTGGCCCTGTGAGATGTTGGTTGCTTCCTCATTCAACACCAGGTTGTAACCCTCCGGCAGCGTGCGGACAAAGTGGTCCACATGAGCAGCTCTGGCGGCCTTGATCACGTCTTCGTCGCTGGCACCGGGCCGGCCATAACGAATGTTCTCCATAATGGTGTCGTTGAACAGCCATGTATCCTGCAAGACCATCCCGAACATGCAGCGCAAGTCCGCTCGCAGGTAGTCCTTGATATTATGCCCATCGAGGAGAATTGCCCCGCTGTTGACATCATAGAATCGCATCAGCAGTTTCACCATCGTGGTTTTTCCTGCCCCCGTCGGGCCAACCAGAGCAATTTTCTGCCCGGGCTCGACATCAGCCGAAAAATCCTTGATGACGATTTTATCCGGACTGTATCCGAATTTAACATCCTTGAAAACGACATGTCCGTCGATTTTGTCCGTTTGGATCGGAAAGTCAGAATCAGGAACCTCTTCCTCTTCTTCAAGGAATTCAAAGATCCGCTCTGCGGCGGCGGCAGTTTGCTGCAGCACATTGGAGATGTTGGCAATCTGGGTTATCGGCTGTGTGAAGGACCGAACATACTGGATAAAAGCCTGGATGTTACCAATGGTGATCGCATTACGGATGGCCAGATAGCCACCCATTACAGCAATCGCTACATACCCGATATTACCGATGAAATTGATCACAGGGAACATTAACCCGGACAAGAATTGCGATTTCCAGGCTGAGTCAAAAAGAGTGTTGTTCAAACTGGCAAACTTGCCAATGCTTCGGGCTTCACCATTAAAGGCTTTCATCACCCGGTGCCCACCGAACATCTCCTCAACATGGCCATTAATGTGGCCCAGGTAATCCTGCTGCTGGGTGAAGTATTTCTGTGATTGTTTCACCACCACCAGGACAAGACCCATTGACAGCGGAACAATCAGCAGTGCAATCAACGTCATCTGCCAGCTGATAGTCAGCATCATGATCAGCACACCCAGCACTGTCACCGTAGATGTGATGATCTGGGAGAGGGCCTGGTTAAGAGTCTGGTTAATGGTATCAACATCATTGGTGATATGTGCCAGCACTTCACCCTGGCTGACCTGGTCGAAAAATTTAAAGGGCAGCAGGTTAATTTTTCGGGAAATATCCTGGCGGAATCGATATGTGATATTGATTGAGATACGCGACATTATCCAACCCTGGATAAAACCAAATAGAGCTGATCCGAAGTACAACGCCAGGGTCCACAGAATGATCCTGCCTATATATGGAAAATCAATCCCTGTGCCGCTACCAGTGATCTGGGCCAGCACACCCTCGAACAGCCTGGTTGTCGCCTGCCCCAAGACCTTGGGGCCGATGATATTGAAGATAGTTGAAGCGACTGCGAAAATCATCACAATCACAATTGCGATTTTATAGGAGCCAAGATACCGGATCAGCTTGGCCATTGTGCCTTTAAAATCGTGCGCCTTATCACCGCGCATCATGGCCATCGGGCCGTGCCCCATGGGGCCACGCCCTCGCACAGGGCCTTGAGCAGGTTTACGCACTGATGATGAATTGCCGCTATCTGCGTTCATAACAACTCCTCCTTGCTCAATTGCGACAGGGCAATTTCCTGGTAGGTTTCGCAGCTCTCCATCAGTTCGTGGTGTTTCCCTTTTCCAACAACCCTACCTTCGTTGAGGACTATGATTTGATCGGCGTTGATAACTGTGGCTACTCGCTGGGTGACGATCAATACTGTGCTGTCACCGGTTTTCTCCTTGAGGGCTTTTCGCAGCGAGGAGTCCGTTTTGAAATCCAGCTGTGAGAAACTGTCATCGAAGATATAGATGGGTGGTTTCTTTACCAGCGCACGGGCAATCGCCAGACGCTGCTTCTGGCCTCCGGATACATTCGAACCACCCTGGGCGATGTCGGCTTCCAATCCCTCCGGCTTGGAGAAGATGAATTCGCTGGCCTGGGCGATGTCTGCGGCCTCCCGCAGTTTTTCTTCACTCGCATTTTCGTCAGCGTAGCGCAGATTGCTTTCAATCGTGCCGGAGAACAGCGTCCCCTTCTGCGGCACGTAGCCTATCTTTTCGCGCAGATCACTCTGCCCGACTTCACGGATATCGATACCATCGAGGAAAATCTCCCCTTCCGTTACATCGTAGAAACGCGGGATCAGATTGATAACAGTCGATTTCCCGCAGCCGGTAGAGCCTATAAAAGCAGTAGTCTCCCCCGGCGGAGTAGTGAAACTGATATGGTGAAGCACATCATCAAGTGCACCTGGATAACGGAAGGATACATCCCGGAATTCAATACGGGGAACGAAGGGGGTATTAAATAGCCGTGGGTTCTCCGGATCGGTAATGCTGAGCTCTGTTTCGAGTACGTCCGCAATGCGTCCACCGGACACAGCTGCCCTCGGCAGGAAGATGAACATCATCGACATCATTAAAAATGCCGACAGAATCTGCATGGCATACTGCATAAAGGCGATCATATCACCCACCTGGATATTCGAGGCTGCGACCTGATGGGCACCGACCCAGATAATCCCGGCGGATAAACCGTTCATCACCAGCATCATGACAGGCATCATCGTAACCATCACCCGGGCAACAAACAGGCTTGTATCAGCCAGATCACGGTTGGCTTTATCAAAACGCACTTCTTCATCCTGCTGTTTATTAAACGCCCGGATCACCATCATACCGGAGAGATTTTCTCGAGTTACCAGGTTGAGCCGGTCAATCAGGCTCTGGATAATCTTGAACTTTGGTAATGAGATTGTGAAGATGGTCAGGATCAGGGTGAGCAGAACTGTAACAGCCAGCGCGATGATCCACCACATATCGGCACTCTTATCAATCGCTCGAATCACCCCTCCGATGCCAATAATCGGAGCATAGAATACCATCCGAATCATCATGAAGATCACCATCTGGATCTGGGAGATATCATTGGTCGACCGTGTGATCAGTGAAGCCGTCGAAAACTTATCGAATTCAGTGCTTGAAAAACTTTCCACCTTCTGAAAAGCTGCCAAACGGATATCCCGTGCTGCACCGGCGGCAGTCCTTGAAGCCAGATATCCGACCGAGATCGTACAGACTCCGCTCAACAGCGAGATAAGCAGCATGATGCCGCCCGTTTGCAGAATGTAGTTGTTTTGAAGTTTTCCGGTGTCCATACCAAGAGCCTGGTATTCGGCTCTGACCGCTCCAACCGCCATCTGGTTAACCATACTTTCACCCAGGCTGGCAAATTGCTCATTGATCTTCGCAGTAATGGCAGCCCGTTGAACGGCCGGCATCTGCTCGAGCAGTGCAAGAGGATCCATGCCAGCCGGGATCATGGTCAGATCAATCCCAAGGCTCTGCGCCATGGCCTGCACTTTTTCCGGATCGGCCATCATCTGCTCAACCCCGGAGGAGGCTACGAAAGCCCTCCCCATGACCGGATTAAGGGTCTCGATTTCAACGCGACCCAGATCCTTCAGTATATAGACGGGTTCGTTGGCCAGGGCGGGATATTCCTCAATATATTGGCTGGCTTCGTCGGAATCCGGTTCCACAAGCAAATAGTCGTCGAGCACCTGATCCTGCTCGTCGCTGCTCATGAAGAGGGTAATTTTCTGCATTTCACTCTGCCGGATGGCTCGGGCGACAGCGTTCTCCACACCGTTCTGCTGAATTCCGTAGTTCACGATATCAGAGAAATAATCGGGCAGAGCCAGGTCGGCGTTTGCCTGTATAAACAGAAGCAAAATTGCCAGGATAATCAACAGCAGGTAGGGCTTCAGGTACTTGATCAAACGTATCATTGATATGGAACTCCTGTACTGGATGTACTACTGCGGGAAACCCGCGCCATGGCTGAGATGGTTATCCTCAGCGATCAGGGTCTGTAATGCGGAGGTGATGGTTTGCTTTTCACTCTCGGAAAGTGTATCCGCCAGGTCTTGCAGCCACTTCTGTCGGGCGCGGATACCTTTCTCCAGCAACAGCTGGCCTTTCTCGGTCAGCACAACCCGCTTAACCCGCCGATCCCCGCGATCTTCCGCCCGCAGGACAAGTCCCTGCTGTACCAGACGGTCCAGCATCTGGCTGGCCGCTGCGCTGGTCACCCCGAGGTGATCGCCGATTTCGGTGACGCCACAGCTGCCGGAATGATGAATGTGGAAAATCGCACCAATATGCGACATCGACAATCCATTCTTGCGTGCATAAAGAAGGAAATCTTGCATCGAGTTGCGCATTGAGATTTCGATCCATTCCTGGAGGGCGGTAATAAAGGGGTCTGATAAAATACTTCACCTCTCTTAATAGTTAAGTAGTGTGAATTATACCGATCATTTCTGCAACTTTCAAGGAAAAGCTGCCTGCGTTCAAAAATACCTTCCAGACGAGGTTCCGATAATGATAGAAAGGAATTGGTGAAAGTTTAAAGATGACCGGTATTGGGATCCATCATCAACCGGCTCTATCGAATGTCCCGTCTCGACCGGAAACCATTCCGGAGCATAATCAGGGCAATCGCGTTTTCAATTATGTAAAACCTTAAGCAAGTACTCATGGTCCATACTGCACAATAACCGCTTCCATTTGGCACC
>JAFGNH010000185.1 GCA_016927115.1 Anaerolineales bacterium
ACTCCTTTTTGATACAATGGAAACATCTCGTTCCAGATGCAGTGCTGCCGGTTATCGTTTATTAGTTTGTACTCCCGGAAAGAAACCCATGCTCACCCACCCGCGTTTTCGCTGGATCCTAAAAGAACTGCTGGAGCAGGATAACCCTGTGACAGGAAGCTATCTGGCAGAACAGCTCGGAATCTCCTCCAGGACAATCCGCGCGGATATTAACCAGCTCACCCGGCAGCTGGCCGAAAAACAGATCGAGCTTCTCTCCATCCGCGGCCGCGGTTATCAGCTTCCCCATACGGATCGTCGTAAAGCACTAACCATCCTCAACAACACTGCTGCTGCCGCCTACGAAATCCCCACGCTGCCTGAAGACCGAATCCAGTTCATCCTCAAACATCTGCTCTTTGCTACCGATGCTGTGACAATGGATGAACTTGCCGAACAGCTTTACGTGAGCCGTTCCACGATCGCGAAGGATCTGGTGGAAGTTGAAAAATGCCTCACAGACCAGAACCTGCAGCTTATCAGGAAGCCCTCGGTAGGCATCCAGGTACAGGGAGAGGAAATCGCCCTGCGCTCTGCTTTCGCCAACTGCAACCTCACTCCGGCAGCAGCGGATCGGGAAAGCTTTCGCAGCGCTGTCGAGAACCTGCTGGACCCTGGTTCACTGTCCGCCCTGCATCAGATCCTCCACAAACTGGGTGATTCCCCCCATCTGCACCTTTCCGACCGCGGGTATACAAACCTGCTAAGCTACCTTGCAGTATCGATTCACCGTATCAACAGCGGTCACACTATCCCTCCCGGCCCGGAAACCCATCCACTCCAGCCCGGACCGGAGTATGCAGCAGCCGTTGAAATAGCATCAGCCATCGAACACTCCCTCGGGATTTCTTTTACCGGTACCGAGCTGATCCAACTTGCAAAGCAGCTGCGCCAGACGGTCAGTTACACTCACAGCAGTCCGGAAAAGGTGTCACATCAGCCTGATAAGAACCTGTACGAACTGGCCAATATCATTCTTTCCACTGTGCAAACACGCTTCCACGAGGATTTCTCCCAGGACACTGAATTGATAAACAGCCTCGCGGGTACGATCGATTCCCTGCAGCACCGCGGCAAATACCATCTCCAGCGCGAGAATCCGGTGTTGAAAGAGATCGGCCGTGAATACCCGCACGCCCTTGAAATGGCTGTTTCAGCTTCCAAAACGATCGGGAACCACTGCGGATTCGAAATCACCGAAGATGAAATCAGCGAAATTGCACTCTATTTTTGTGCCTCCCTTGAAAGAAGGAAGATATCACAAAGCAAGGCGGTAAGCGTCGCCTTTATCTGCTCCACAGGCATCGGCGGCTCCCAGCTCCTCAGGGTGAAGTTCGAACGCCTCTTCCCGGGTGTTGTTATCAAAGGCATCTTTCCCTCGTTCCGCATTCAGGAAGCAAGAAAGTTGAACCCGGATTTTTTCATCAGTACCATCCCCATCGAAGAAGAAAAGGTCCCCGTGATTACTGTCAGTCGGCTGCTTAATGAAGCAGACTTCCTCAGCATCCGCAGCCGGATCGGAGACAGCCGGGACCCTGATTCAACCCGCAGCCGGGAGACTTTCCTGGATCTGTTCCACCCTGAATTATTCGAAACCGGTATCAACCTCTCCAGCAGGGAAGATGTGATTACCTGTTTAAGTGCGAGGCTGGTCAAACTGGGGCTGGTGGAGGAAAGCTTCACCCGCGCGGTGCTCGAAAGGGAAGCCCTCTGTTCCACAGCGATAGGCAACGCAGTCGCCATACCACACGCACTCTCCAGCCGCTCGGGAGAATCAAAAATTGCCGCAGGGATCCTCAACAGATCGATCCCCTGGGGTGAAGACCGGGTCCGGCTGGTGTTCCTGCTTAACATCCACACCAACGCCAATAACCAGCTGAAACGGCTCTACGGCCATTTCTATGACCTGATCAGTTCCAACGATAAAATCCAGCGCTTGATCAGGGCAGACACTTTTCATTCATTCATGCAGGTACTGCAGGGATGAGCTTGCGAGGTATTAGTATGCAGCTTGATGGTATTATCACGAGAAATACAATCGATCTCCAGCTCTTTGCGGAAACCAAAGAAGAAGCGCTTGAAAAACTTGCCGATATGCTTTACAAGGACTCCCGCCTGAGTGATATCGAGTGCTTCCTGAAGGATGTGTACCAGCGGGAGACAACAGGAACGACCGATATGGGCATCGGTGTAGCTATTCCCCATGGCAAATCGGAAGCGGTTCTCCATACCTCTGTGGCTATTGGCAGACTCACCACTCCCCTGCGATGGGACCTTAAAATTGCCGGGCAGTTGCAGGAAAAGCCCGTTTACGCTATCTTTCTGCTGGCAGTATCGATTGATAACCAGTCCACAACACATCTCGAATTAATTTCCAGTATCGCCTCCCTGCTGATCAATGAAAGTTTCATCGTTGATTTGCAAAATGCAACAAGCAAGGAGATGCTGCTGGACTCGATCCAAAAACATCTGGGAGAGCTCGAATGAAAATTATTGCTGTTACTTCATGTCCAATTGGTTTGGCTCACACCTACATGGCCGGCGCGGCGCTCAAAAAAGCCGCAAAAAAGAAGGAATTGGAACTCAGAGTGGAAACACAGGGGACAATGGGTATCCGCGACCGGCTGACAGAAAAGGAGATCAAGGAAGCACAGCTTCTCATCCTTGCCACTGATATCACTCCTCTCGAACCGGAACGGTTCAGGAATATCCCAACCTTCAAGGTTACTACCAGCAGAATTATCAAAAACAGCGACAGCGTCCTGCAGGATGCAATTGAATCCATACAGACTGAAGAAGAATAACAAACCATCACCACAGGAGAGGGAACATGAATAATCGGGAAAGTCTGAAAGAATTTTTTGGTGACTTCAGGGTACACCTGATGACCGGTATCTCGTACATGATGCCGGCGATTATTGTTTTTGCACTTTTCATGGTGCTCAGTCAGATCCCCGGCTCCACCCAGGGGATGATGGGCGCGTTGAGCGAGTACGCGCAGATGCTGATCGTGCCGGTCATGACCACATTCATCGCCTTTTCCATCGCCGGCAAGCTCTCCATCGTCCCATCGCTGGTGGTCGGCTTGATGGCTGACCAGATGGGAATGGGCTTTATCGGCGGGTTGATTATCGGGCTTATGATCGGCTACACGGTCAAATTGATTGTCGTCCTGGTGAACAAAACCGGCGGCGGCCAGGTGATCGACATTCTGGCTTCTTTCCTGTTTATCCCGATTGTGGTCACCTTCAT
>JAFGNH010000026.1 GCA_016927115.1 Anaerolineales bacterium
TCCAAAGATTCCTCCAAAAACTACTCAGCTGCGAATCCGGATAGTTGATACCATGCGTTTGGTCCTGTGGAACCCGCCCCTATCCTCACCATCACCCCGCATACCACCTGCTCGTCTCTGAACGTGTCAGCGGCGAACACAGTCTGAAAGAACGGCTGCTTCCGTATCACAACAGGGAAATCGCCCTGCCCGCAGAGAAATCAGAATATCCGGAACCCGCGTTCCTTGCATGGCATGGGGGTCAGGTATTCCGAAAACAGAAAAGAGCCGGCAGCCGCCCATACAGCATGGCTGCAGCATAGCTCAGAAATACTGCCCGGAATAACCCCTGTACTGCTGGACAACTCCATCATAATATGTAATAATGTGTGCAATATGTAACGATATTCTTTACATTATGCACACATTATGAGCATACCGGATATAAATACTCTCTACCAGATAGCAGAAGACCAGGCGGGATATTTTACAACAAAACAGGCTGCAGAAGCCGGATATTCCCGCCAGCGTCTGTATGACCTTGCCAATCGAGGCCAATTCACTCATGTTGACCACGGCATCTATCGGCTTACTCGATTCCCTTCTTCCCGCTATGAAGATCTTCACATCGCCAGCCTGAGAACCGGCCCTGAATCGGTTGTTTCACATCAAAGCGCGCTGTCAGTTTATGATCTTTCGGATATCCTCCCCTCAAAAACCCACATCATTATTCCAAGATCGGGTTCACGCAGGAGGAGAGGTATCCGGCTTCATACTCATATACTTGAACCTGATGAAATCACAAAAAGAGAAGGGCTGCGGATCACCACAGTGGAGCGCACCATTGCAGATGTTATTGTTGATGGCATTTCCTATCAGCATGCTCGCCAGGCGATTCAAGAAGCTCTCCAGCTCGGGATAACAACGGAGAGCAAACTCCGCAAGTATGCTGGGCGGCGGAAGGGCAAAGCAGGCAGAATAATACCTCAAATCCTTGAGGAAAAAGCATGAATAAATACAGTTCTGGCAGAGCATTCCGTCAAGCCCTTGAAACTCGCATAAAGAATATCCAGCAAAGTGAAAATATTCCTTTGGTTCGTCTTCGGAAACAGATTGCATTTGAACGCTTAATCGCCCGGCTTCAAACCTCTCATCCAGATACCTGGATTCTGAAAGGCGGCCTTGCAATTCAGCTTCGCCTGGGTCTGCAGTCCCGCACCACGAAGGATATCGACCTTCTGAGAAGAGAACAAACGGGGGATATTTTCGATTCTCTTGTAAAGGCCGCATCACTGGAATTGGGCGACTGGTTTACATTTGATGTTGGGAATGCAGTTATTGAACCAGAAGATGATTTCGGAGGTTTTCGCTTTCCAATTACCTGCCTGCTGGACGGACGTGTTTTTGAACGTTTCCATGTGGATGTCGGGACAGGAGATCAGCTGCTCGGGGATCCGGATTATATACACTTTGACCCTTTTCTGGAATTTGCGGGAATCCCGCCGGTAAATGTACCCTGCTATCCAATTCCCCAACAAATAGCAGAAAAGTTCCATGCTCTAACGCGGGAATACATGTCGAGCCAAAGCACAAGAGGAAAGGATTTTGTTGATATTCTGCTTCTGGCTGGTCTTGGCAATATTGATGGAAAATCGTTTTCACAGGCAATTGTTTCCACATTTAAGAAACGTGGTACTCACCCCATTCCTCCGACAATACCTTCTTTCTCACGAACGATCAATCGGGAATATACTCGCATTGCAGATGAAGTCGGATTGATATCGAAAGATTTTGAAACAGCAGAGAAAGCGTTAGCTGCATTTATCAATCCCGTATTAAGGTGTGAAAATCCAGGGACATGGAACCCTGATAACTGGGGTTGGGAATAATCAGGCTTTCCTTTGCCGATCCCTTATGCATCCATAAGGAGATGTTCAAAAAATCTGTATAGGATAAATCGAACACTCCCAACAACCTGGCGCTGTGCCCCCTGCACCAAAAACTGCTCGACAAAGGCGCTATCACCATCACCCCGGAATACCGCCTGCTCGTCTCTGAGCATGCTGCCGGTGAACACAGCCTGCGAGGGAACACTGCTGCTTCCACCAGCCCCTTCAGGCCGTAGAGAAAACGCCCCTTCTTCCCGAAATATTCCCATGGCAACGGCCTGCTCGTTCTGCTGTTGCAATCCCGGCTGGTGCACTCAAATCGTCCACTTTCTGTATACTGTCCGGGCCAGTCCTTTTTATCTTTCCAGTGGTCGATCTTTCTCCGGATTCACTGGACGATTTCACCGGAATTTGCAGTATGTATAAATTTTAGTATACACTATCAAGGTGGCTGTAGCTGAGCCTGTCAGGCCAGGCTCACTTGAATTAAATTGGGGCGGTAAGCAGCGAAACTTTTTCTTTGGTAGGAAAGCCAATCTGAATAGTCGTTAGGTTCCTTGATCCTTCGCGCCTGGGTTGTTTGGCGCGGCTCATCATTCAACCGAGGGGATGACTCATGTTTACCAAAGGCAAAGTCTATCGCAGGCGTGATCTTCATGACCAGTACGGTGGCAATCGCCAGAGTGGGATTTGCAGCCTCGCCAACCATCCTTTCGTTTTCATCTTCAGCGGCGAACAAGGAGAACAGTACGGTTATCAAGATGGCTGGACCTCGGAAGGTGTATTTCTTTACACCGGTGAAGGTCGCTATGGCGATATGGAATTCAAGCGCGGCAACAAAGCCATCCGTGATCACCTTTCCGAAGGCCAGGATTTGCACCTTTTCCAGTTTGCAGAGCAGGGGTTGTGGCGTTATATCGATCAGATGATCTGCGTTGGCTACTTCCTCACACAAGCTCCTGATTGGGATAACAACCCTAGAGAAGCGATCGTGTTTGAACTACGTCCGCTCACTGCCATTAATCAGGAAACAATTGCAAATGATGATCAAACCTCTGCGTTGGGCCAACTTTCCCTTGAAGAACTCCGTGAGCGAGCGATTCAAGAGGCACAAATAAGCCAGTTCCCTCAGGATAGCTATACACATATTTTCAATCGAGGCTCCGCAGTGCGTGCGTATGTGCTGCGCCGCGCAAACGGGGTGTGTGAGGCGTGTGGGGATCCTGCGCCGTTCCGGACGGAAGCGGGTTATCCTTTCTTAGAAAGCCACCATATTCACCGTCTTTCCGATGGTGGCCCCGACCATCCTGTCAACGTCGCTGCTATCTGCCCCAATTGCCATCGCCGGGCCCATCATGGAGCGGATAGGGAAGCGTTTAACCAGCGATTACGGGACATTGTGAAAAGGGAAGAACCAGCGTAGATGGATAGAGAAGAGATCCTGGACCTGTTCCAGCACATTACCGTTTGGAAAAAGGGGGATCAGCGCGCACCGCATAAGCCGCTACTCCTGTTGATCATGCTGGCGCGCGTGCAGCAGGGGAACGATCGCCTGGCTTCCTATGATGAAATTGAGGAGCCACTTGAGAAATTACTAATCGAGTTTGGTCCCTCTCGCAAATCAATTCATCCCGAGCTGCCATTCTGGTATTTGCAATATGACGACCTGTGGGAACTCTCTACGGACGCGCCCTTTCGTAAACGTCCGAACAATCGGCAACCTTCTCCGAAAGAATTCCGTGACATGGACGCACATGCAGGGTTCAGGCAGGACATCTATTCGCATTTCTATCATCACCCAACAGACCTAACCTCTGCAGCCCAGGAGCTGTTGTATCAACACTTTCCGTCTACGCTGCATGAGGATATCGCAGACCAGATCGGATTGGATCTCTCCACAGAGCGGGAGAAGCAGCTTGTGAGCCGCACCGTGCGGGACCCAGCCTTTCGCCAGGCGGTCCTTGCTGCGTATGAGTATCGCTGCGCGGTGTGTTCCTGGGATATTCGGATTGGGGATACACCGGTAGGGTTGGAAGCAGCCCACATAAAGTGGGTGCAAGCAGGTGGGCCAGATGTCGTGCCCAACGGCCTCTCGCTGTGTTCTTTGCACCACAAGCTGCTCGACAGGGGAGCGATAACTCTCACTCCAGAATACCGTATGATTATCTCTGAGCAAGCAGTAGGCGACTGCAGCCTAGAAACGCAGTTGCCGTATCATCAAAACCCGATAGTCTTGCCAGTTGATCACCGGGAGTATCCGGATCAAATATACCTGGAGTGGCATAGAATGGAGGTATATAGGGGATAATTGATACGATTTTGATTCGATAGAATTCACCAGAAAAGCATTATTGCCTGCTGATAAAAGAATTCACTTGATCCATAATCGTTTATTTTTGCCATAATTAAAAAGGATACCAATATCTCGGAGAATATGTATACGATGAAGAAAGAAAAGAGATATTTATCAAAAGAGTTGGTTTCACTAATTCATAATATCGAATTAAATCAGAGTGGA
>JAFGNH010000186.1 GCA_016927115.1 Anaerolineales bacterium
AATCTATCGAAAACAGGATAGTAAAAATATCAAACGAACCATGCAGAAAAAGGATCCCTGGAACCTGCCCGTACGCTCACCGGGAAGATTGTCCCCGGGACAGTTACTTCCCTTACAGGCTTTCAGGATTTTTGATAGAGGTGGGACCGGCCGCGAAAACCGGCTCGTTTCAGCAGCCCGGCATGGAACAGTGTGTACGCAATTTGCTGTGCAAGGCGGATCCGACAGCCACAGGCGGTACCCAGATCCCGTGTGGTAAATGGTTCCGCCAGGTCCTCAGGCAGCAGCTGCAGGTAATCTCCGGGTTCTTCCAGCGTGTATCCCTCAAGGATGTTCAGCAGCCTGCGGTCGGCTTTGCTCCAGTAGCGCCTGCGCCAGCTGCCTTGTCCATCATCCCGCCAGATTTCATCCTCTTCGATCTTCAATAATGTAAGCTGAAAATTCGGATGGATTATCCAATCCGGAATATATACCAGCTCAGAGAAGACATCGAACCACATTCCATGTTTCGGAGACTTTCTCCGCTGCAGCAGCTCGCCTTTTTCGCTGGTACGAACAATCCACTTATTCTCGGAAATCGGGTATACCAGTCTGATCGGGTGTTCTTCAAGCAGATGCCCCAGTTTCCGGTGTATACGTGAAAAATTCCCGGTCTGAATTTCGACCAATGTGTCGTCCTGGCGGACAAGGTCTATTTTGAATCCGTCAACGTCAACTTCACACCGGTCGCCAGGCTGCTTCAGCCGTTCTTTGAGCGCGGCATGCAGCGAACTTTCCCGAAGGGTGCCAATGCCGTTGTGGCTTTTTTTTCTCTTCACTGTGTTTTTCCCTGTTGTGATGTGGCTGCTGCAGGTCTTGTACCTCCAGCGATATCAGGAACATGCGGGTAAAAATCAAGGGTGTATTGACGGATAAACTGATGCATCCGGATCACGGTGTCCCATTAAGCCAGACAGATTCACTTGTTTGAAGCGGTTCAGCCGATATTTGAACTGGAGGTTCCGCTGCGCCCTGACTGAAATAGAGACCCGAACTGCCGTAAAGAATCAAGTCACCCGCAGGTGTCCAATTTAAACCATAGAAGGCAGCTTCGCTGAGTTTTGCTGTGGTACCGTCCGATTGAACAGCCCATACACCAGGCACCAGGTCAGCTCCCCCCTGGGCGGCTGCCCAGCGGTTTGTGCCTGCCAGGAAAGCCGGGAAGGTGCGAATTTCATCCGGAAGAAGGATTTCATCCCCTCCAGGTTTCATGGCCGAGTTTTTGTTTTCAGTCAGGATAAGGTAACGATTTGCCTCGGGACTCCAGGAAAATCGCTGGGGTACTTGCTCAAGGATGGTTCGAGAGGCGGTTGGGATATGGTAAAGAAAGAACCCGGATTCCTGGTCGTCACCAGCCTCTGCTGAATAACGATCCACATAAACCAGCATTGTAGACAGCGCTGTGTCGAGGACAGCTGATGTAAAAGCACCCTCGTGGATGGGGGTTACTTCGCTTGTTTCCAAATTGTAGACACGGAGTCTGAAGTCACCGTATGCCGCATTCCAGGAAGAAACCACAAACTCTACCGGAGAAATCCAACCATGGATAATCTCGTCTCCGTTTGGAGCCAGATCATAAAGGCTGAGAACGCTGCTGCTGTCTGCCCTTGCGGCCCAGATCCCTTCCATACCATAACCGGCACCGGTGCCCAGGGTGCTGACACCTGTGTGCACGATCCAGGTGCCGTCAGGAGACCAGCTGGGGCGTATGCCGTTGCTGGGGCCGTCAGTCAAACGGGTGATGCTGTCTGTATCCAGATCGTACAGGTATAGATCGGAGGTAGGGCCTTCGATAATGCCCATAAAAGCCAGCTGGCTGCTATCGGGAGACCAGGCGAAGCTGGATACCTCCACGAGGCTCCTCGCTGCATCGAATTCAGGATCGCCTGGCATAGTTGTGCTCGAAAGTCCATACTCAGGCGCTATCAGATCGATTTGTTTTGTAACCCGCATATCGGGCAGCGTATAGATATTCAAGGTGAGTTCAGTGAAATACATTGGATCTGTCATGGTCAGAAAGGCGAAATGTCCACCAGAGGAAGCGGTTTTTTCGGGAAGAGGAAAGTATCCCACCAGGTTATTTATATCCAGTAATGCTATCGGTCCTGTTCCATCCGGGTTTACCGCAAACAGGGTTCCACCACTTGCCAGCAAGAGCCAGGGACCCTCTGGATCAAGCTGCACGGTGTTCTGGAATGCCGTGCTTTTTGTCTGAGTGGATTGTTCGGTGGGGGTTCCTGCCATCGGGGTTTCTTCAGCTGATTGAATAGTGGGTTCTACTTCAACAGTTCCGGTATCAGCGGGTTCAAAGGTGGAGGTTGATCCATTTAAAAGAGAGCAGGATAGAGACAGAACAAGGATAAGCGCAATGCTGTATAGATAGACCTTTGAATTGAGTTTCATCTTCCAACCTCCTTCCCGCATAACTAGATTGTAACTGAATGTGAAACTCAGGCAACCAGGGTTCCATATCAAGGGATTAAAAAACCCGGTTTCCCGGGTTATGTAAATCAGTGAAAGGGATAACAGCTATAGATAAAAGAACAGAATCATGGAGATCAGCGAGGTGATACCGGCAACAAAATAACCAACCGCGGATGCGTTATTGTGCTTACGGAAATGGTCGTTCAGGCCGTCTATATATTTATTAAAGCCCTCCAGGTATTCTTCAACTTCCGGATTTGTTGCTTGAACCTCCTCACCGGAATCGGTTCCCCGCATCTGGTATGGCCGGATGGTTTGCTGTGCGTTTCTCCAATGTGCATACCCCAGATAGAAGAAGACTGCAGCAAAAATTGCCCAAACGATCGTTACTGCTGTACTCATATTTTTCCGCCCTCCTGTGGCCGCCTTTTACCACACATAATGTATTTGGTCAGATCTGGTTCTACTGTTTTCCAGTAAAACAACCCCTGACTTATTGCAAAGAATACATTGTTCTGAAGTACTTGGCAAGCTCTCCTGAAATGGAAAAAAACAGGATGGAATTGTAGAGAGCTTGTTCTATTCCACTTGTTTATGTGTCGGATGGCTGGCTGAACAGGGCGGGGAAAAGGGTCGAGTGGGTGGGTGAAAGGTCAGTCCGTCTGTTCCCAGCCAGCTCGTAATCGCCTCCAGGTGATATCCAGCACCTCAGGCAAAACACGGGTCTCAGCCGAGGTTGTCATAAAATTCGTGTCGCCTGCCCAGCGAGGCAGGATATGGATGTGCACATGGTCTGCAAGACCGGCCCCGGCGGCTGCACCGATGTTCATACCGGTATTGAAGGATTCAGCTCCGTACACTGCCCGCAGCACGCGCATTGCTTTACTCGTCAACTGCATGAGTTCCGAAAGAGTGCTTTCCGGCAGACTCTCAATGGTGGGGGTGTGATTAAAGGGTGCTACAAGCATGTGTCCGTTGATATACGGGTATCGATTGAGGATAACCAACGCCTCGGTGCCGCGAAAAATGACCAGCCAGGCGGGATCATCCCCGCTTTTTAAGGCTTCACATAAAAAGCAGCTGGTTTCCATGTGCTGGTTCTCAATATACGACATACGCCACGGTGACCATAGATGTTTCATGCTGCTCGTATTCTATCAAGAGGTAAAGATTAAAGGGAGGTTCGGAAATGATGATAAACCGTAATAAATCGGGAGAAACGGCGTGGATCCGGGCTCGGAAAGAAACCTGGATGGGTGGACAGCTCATTGCTGGGCCTTGATTGACAATTAAAAACAATCAAGTAAACTGAGTATGGCAACACGGGAGGAATGTCATGTTCGATGAATTTCGCGAAATGGCAGATGAATCATCCATCTTCGAGGATGAAGACAATGATCTGTTTGAGACTTATTCGGTTGAAGCAGGAAAACCCGGTACGCGCTTTCTTGGGATGACTGCCGGGCAGCGTTTTTTCCTTTCCATTATGTTTTTTATGATCGTTTTGATTATCGGTCTTATGGCACTGCTTGTTACGGGCAAAATCTGGATTTAATACCACGCAAGCTGTCTGACCTCTGCGGATTCCATTTCCACTGCTTTTTCTGTTCTCGCTGCTCATGTTGGAGACATCAAAGACACGCGGTATAATTAGTATGCGCTCGCCTGGACGGCGGGCGCTTCCTTGATAACACATTGAAAGAAGTGCAAACATATGGACATTGGAACAGTAAAACAAGTCGATATTAATGGGCAGATGCGTGGAGCCTATCTGGACTACGCGATGTCTGTAATTGTTTCACGCGCACTGCCGGATGCGCGAGATGGTTTGAAACCTGTCCACAGACGGATTCTGTATGCGATGCATGATATGGGGATCCGTTCTAATACTTCCTATCGGAAATCAGCACGTATTGTCGGTGAGGTGCTTGGTAAATACCATCCGCATGGTGATTCAGCAGTATACGAGTCGATGGCCCGCATGGCGCAGGACTTCTCCATGCGATACATGCTTGTGGATGGTCAGGGCAACTTCGGCTCGATTGACGGTGATTCGCCGGCGGCAATGCGGTATACCGAAGCGCGGCTGGCACGAATTTCTGAGGACATGCTTGCGGATATTGGCAAGGATACAGTCGATTTTGCAGACAATTTTGATGGGTCATTGCAGGAACCCAGGGTACTTCCTTCCCGCCTGCCCAATCTGCTGTTAAACGGCTCCTCCGGTATTGCTGTTGGTATGGCAACCAATATCCCTCCGCATAACCTGAATGAGCTGGCATCTGCAATTTGCCTGTTTATCGATCGATACGATGAGATTGAAGATATCTCAATTGATGAAATTCTGCAGGAGATACCCGGACCTGATTTTCCCACCGGAGGCATGATTATCGGCGTGGATGGCATCCGTCAGGCATATTCAACGGGAAAAGGCCGCATTGTGGTTCGGGCTGTGGCGCATATCGAGGAGATGGGTAAACGCCACCGGATCGTTATTACGGAAATTCCCTATCAGGTGAACAAGACCGGGCTGATCGAACGTATTGCGGAGCTGGCACGATCCGGTCGGATTGCTGATATTTCCGACCTGCGTGATGAATCAGACCGTCGCGGATTGAGTATTGTGGTTGAACTTAAACGCAGTGCTCAGCCGAAGAAGGTTCTCAATCAGTTATACAAATACACATCCCTTCAAACTACATTCGGCGTGCAGCTGCTGGCACTGGTGGATGGCGCGCCTAAGCTGCTCACGTTGAAAAGAGCACTGCATCTGTATATCGAACACAGGCGGCATGTGATAACCCGCAGAACAGAATTTGACCTGGATAAGGCACAGGCGCGGGCTCACATTCTGGAAGGTTACCTGATCGCACTGGCAAGTATTGATGACATCATCCACACGATCCGCAATTCTCCGGATGCAGATATTGCCAAAGAGCGGTTGATGACAACGTTCAAGCTGTCTGCCCTTCAGGCGCAGGCTATCCTGGATATGCAGCTTCGCCGGCTGGCAGCGATGGAACAAGAAAAGATCGAGGCTGAGTACAAGGAAGTCAAGGAAACCATTTCCTATCTTGAGGATCTTCTGGCAAATCCGAAGAAGATATTGGCACTGATCAAGGACGATCTGGGAGAGATGGTTGCCACTTATGGGGATTCCCGCCGGACACGTATTGCTCCGGATGCCTCTGAAGCGTTCAGCGATGAAGACCTTGTCAGCGATGAGGCAGTCCTCATTACGATTACAGAACGAGGCTATATCAAGCGTGTACCGTCAACCACATTCCGCCTCCAGGGCAGAGGGGGAAGGGGCGTGATCGGGCACACTACCCGGGAGGAAGATGAGTTATTCCTGATGCTTCCAGCCCGTTCGCTGGATACCGTTCTGTTCTTCTCGGATCGGGGCAAGGTGTATTCGGAACGGGTGTATCAAATCCCGGATGTGGACCGAACCGCACGCGGTATTCCGATGGTGAATATCCTGGCGCTGACTGCCGACGAAACCATAACCGCTGCAGTGGTTGTGCCTGACTTCGATGAAGCCCGTTTCTGCATGATGGCAACACGGAACGGGAAGATCAAACGGGTGACGCTGGACCAGTTTGCCTCTGTGCGGCCTTCCGGTTTGATAGCGATCAATCTGGAAGAAGGGGATGTGCTTGGTTGGGCGCGCATCACCAGCGGCGATGATGAAATTATCCTGGTTACAGAAAATGGGAAAGCATTGCGTTACCACGAAGAAAAGGTGCGGGCAATGGGGCGCACAGCTGCCGGTGTGCGGGCGATCGCACTGAACAAAGATGATTTCCTCACCAGTATGGAACTGGTCGACCCGGGTAGTGATCTGCTGATTGTTACGGAGAAGGGATACGGCAAGCGTACACCGATTGGGGAATACAGCCCGAAGGGAAGGGCGACCAGTGGAGTCCTGACTCTGGACAAGAACAGACTGGCGGAAACAGGCAGGGTTGCAGCCGCCCGGATTGTGTTCGAAGAGGATGACCTTACCATTATCTCCAGCGGTGGGATTGTGCTGCGGACGACGGTAAAGCAGATTTCCCGCTCAGGCCGAGCTACAAAAGGTGTGCGTGTAATTGATCTGAAAGATGGAGAGATTGTGGCTTCGGTTGCCAGGATCGCGGAAAAGGATCTGCTTCAGGTCGGTGTCTGACCCCAATCCTGCCATGGTTGATTTGATCAGGTGCTGTGCGCTTCGCCGCAGCACCTGTCTTTTTGTTTTCAAGTATCGATTACTTTTTCAGTTTCTTTCAGGAATATCCAGGTTATTTGCCGGACAGGTTTAGCAGGAAGATTTCTGGATCCGGTTTCTGTCCCAACAGACCTTGATGGGCTGACCCTCAAGGCCGGTCAGAGATCTGGCTGTCTGGACCAGTTGCAGGGGATCTTTTGTGGAGTAGAAGCAGAGCTCTGTCTGCCCCTGTTTTGGTGCCAACAGGTTCCGTTCGCCCAGTGTGCGTGCAATATGGTCGGCAACCTGCGCAGCAGGGTCGATGATATTGACCTCCGGACCGGTGATTTTACTCATCTGCTTCATAACAAAGGGATAATGGGTACAACCAAGAACAAAGGTATCCACACCCTTTTCCAGCAGGGGCAGCAGGTATTTTCTCAAGATGCTGTCGACCCGATCACTGTCGATCCGGCCGGCTTCAATTTCTTCCACGATCCCTTCGAGGATTGCTTCGAATATTTCTGTCTGTCC
Source organism: Anaerolineales bacterium (assembly GCA_016927115.1). Taxonomy (GTDB): domain Bacteria; phylum Chloroflexota; class Anaerolineae; order Anaerolineales; family E44-bin32; genus JAFGNH01. Next base: position 7,187 of record JAFGNH010000186.1, read on the forward strand.
GGAAAGAAGCTTGCGTGTTGCTAGATAAATCTCACTCTTCAAGGTGGCTTTTGTTGCGAGGACGGCGATTTTTCCGGTTTTGGTCTGCCGTGCAGCAGGAGTGATGGCTGGTTCCAGGCCGATAATGGGTTCTGTTGGGAAGGTTGTACGAATGTGTTTTAGCGCAGCGCCTGAGGCCGTATTACAGGCGATAATAATCATTTTTGCCTGTTCTTCAATTAAGAACCGGGTGATTGCCTCAGAAAACGACCTGATCTCTTTCAATGAACGGACGCCATAGGGGACATGTGCCTGGTCGGCAAAGTAGAGCAGGCGCTCCTCTGGCAGGCTTTCGCGTACAGCCTTGAGGATGGAGAGGCCTCCAACACCTGAATCAAAAATACCCAGTGGTCGTCTGTCCATAAACAATCAGTCCTCCTTGCGGGAAGCCTGTATAAGGCAGCTGAAAAGTTCTGACATACCGGAATATTCCTGTATACGTTCCGGATGCCATTGTACACTGATTCCATAGGGGTGATCCCGTAATTCCATTGCCTCCAGCACCAGATCGGGAGCCCAGGCTGTTGGGATCAATCCCCTCCCGAGTTCTTCTACAGCCTGATGGTGTGAGCTGTTCACTTCCAGGCTTGTGCAGCCCAGGATTTCAGCCAGACGGCTGTTGGGGTCGATGCGTGCAGGATGGAACGTTTCCACAAAGTTTTCATCCGGGCGGGTGTGCTGCAGTGCATCGGGGACAATGCCGGGTATATCCTGTATCAGTGTGCCTCCGAGGGCTACATTCAGGATCTGGTGGCCGCGGCAGATGGCCAGAAATGGTTTCTGCTCAGCAGCGGCCCAGCGTGCCAGAGACAGGTGACAAAAATCTTCCTGTGTGGGTGCACTCTGCAGCGAGGGATGCGGGGGCTTCCTGTAGAAATGGGGGCTGACATCGCTGCCTCCGATAAGAACCAGGCCATCGACGCGCTCATACAGTTCGCGCAGCGTTGTTTCAGATTCCAGCGTTGGGATGATAGCAGGGATCCCGTCCGCATCCAATACTGCATGGAGGTAGGCGGCGGGAAGTTCGAGCTTATTCCGGATTGCGTCCTGGTTTTCCTGCAGGTTTGAAGTTATTCCTATAACCGGTTTATCCATTGTATGTGTAAAAAAAAGCAGCCAGCGATGGCTGCTTTTTGAAGTCTTTCAGGATCGACGTTTTTCCGTGAGCCTTGCCTTCTTGCCCTGGCGATCACGCAGGAAGTACAGCTGTGCACGGCGCACGTGGGAACTGCGCTGGACAACAACTTTTTCAATCCGGGGGGAACGCAGCAAGAATGTTCGTTCTACCCCAACGCCGTGGCTGGCAACACGCCGGACTGTGAAGTTGCCGTTGTTACCACCATTGCGTATGCGGATGACCGTTCCGCGGAATTCCTGAACACGTTCCCGTTCACCTTCGCGGATACGAACATGGACACTGACCGTATCTCCCGGGAACAATTGGGGGATATTTGGGTTTACAGGGGCTTCTACAGCTTTTATTAGGTCGGACATTGTGCACTTCCTTGTCATCTAACATAAGACCGGCCGCCTCGGCAGTTCGGGCGGCGCGGTTGAAAAGTATACCACATCTCGTAGAATCAAGTCTAGGGAAGGAGAAACCTGTTTTCCGGATTCATCTCGGGTGTTCCGTTGATGATACAGCTGCTAAAGGGTATTCTTCGCCTGGTGAGACTGCAAGAGATGGAGCCCAACGATGGATTTTGCATCGATTAACTGCCCCTGTGCGATCAAGGATGGTATGGCGTCTATTCTGATTTTCTCGATGGAGATATCTTCATCTTCATCTCCGGGAAGCGGGTCTGGTGTGAGGTCTTCAGCAAGATAAATCCAGATCTTTTCTGTTGAATAACCCGGCGCGAGATAGCAGCTGCCAAGCAGTGTGACTTTCGCAGGAGTGAAACCTACTTCTTCACGGCATTCACGAATTACACAGGCGTGTCGATTCTCGCCCTTTTCCAGTGTTCCTGCAGGGATTTCAAGAAGCTCCTGCCCGGTCGGATGTCGATATTGGCGTACAAACAGAATACTGCCGTCGTGATCCACCGGCAGGAATGCCACTGCTCCCCCATGCTCAACAACATCGATCTGCCTGATCTTTCCATCCGGCGCCCGGACCTGGTCTATACGAATATTGAAAACTTTCCCGGTATAAACGGTTTCAGATCCTGTTTGAACATAGGCCATATATTTCTCTCCAAAAAAGAGGGCGGCCACCAGGGCCGCCCTCTGGGATTTACCGGGCAATTCTGATTACGGGATGGTGAGTACATCACCTGGATGCAGCGTGTAAGGAGCGGGCAGATTGTTGGCGTCTATGATTGCCTGGGGATCGACCCCGAATTTCCTGGCAATGGAGTATACCCATTCTCCTTCAAGGACGGTGTACTGTGTTCCACCTGCTGATGTAGTAGCCGACTGGGTCGGGCTGGCGGCTGTAGGTACGGTTGTGTTACTGCTGGGGATCAGCAGAACCTGGCCAACCGTAAGTGAATACGGTGCTTCCAGGTTATTGAGATCGATAATCGCCTGGCCGTCAATGTTGAACTTACTGGCGATGGAATAGACCCATTCACCCTGCAGGACAGTATATTCCGTGGTTCCACCAGGAGAGCTGGTTGAAATGGGATCCGTTGTTTCTTCTGTTCCGGTAGAATCAGCAGTCTCATCTGTCTCTGGTGTATCCGAAGGTTCCGGTGTTTCTGTGGCTGGAATATCCGTTGGTTCCATCGTTACAGTGGGTTCTTCCTCGGGCGCGCCGGCTTGCGCTGTTTGCGTGAGCAGAGCGGCTCGTACAGCTTCCATGGTAGCCTGCTGCCCGGAGACAGCGGCAGGCACATCACCCGTTTCTTCACCGGGCGGGGGCGTGGATGCCGAGCGAGTACAGGCCCCAACAGCCAGAGAGAGGATAAGAATCATAATAAAGAGCAGTTTCTGGTATTGTCTGGTATTCATAAATATTCCTCCAAACCTCCGCCTGCTGCCACACATTCAGGGGCATACTAGCACAGGCAAGATGGATCGTCAAGACAGGTTAGCTACAATGGTTGCAAGTAGCGTGCCAGAATCAATATTATTTCTGATTCCGTACCTTGCTGGAAAATAATTGATGAAAAAAAACAATACCCTGTTTTTCTACTTCTTGCGCATCTGTCTGGCGATTTTCATCAATACTTCTACCCGTTCCTGGTCGACGGGATTCCAGGTATGCCCTTCCTGTTTGAAGAACGTACCAATGATTGCACCATCTGCAATAGCAAGTTGTTCAGCGACATTTCCCGGGTTAACACCGGTATTGGCAAAAACAGGGGTGGCTGGAACGGCATTCTTGACCAGAATGAGAGTCTGCGTGGAGGTTTCTGCTCCAGCGGTCAGGCCGGAGACGCATAAGCCATCCGGCTGATTATTAAAGACGGTTGAGCGGGCGATGTCTTCGATACTGCGGCTCCCCAGATAAACCGCTGCTTCGGGAACGATGTTAAACAGCAGCCGTATATGTTCTGCACGGATAGCATGCTGGTGACGGATGACTTCGCCGGCACGTGTATTCCAGAGGCCAAAGTCGCTGGCATATACACCGGTAAAAATTTCACGGACAAACTGTGCGCCGGTGGCCATGGCAACATCGATAGACCCGCAAGGATCCCAGAGCACATTAACACCGAATGGCACAGACAGATCCTGCTTTAATTCGCTGATTTGTGATGCCATCGCTGCTATTGTGATCGGTTCAACGGCGGTGAGATAAGGGAGACTGAACTCATTGGAGAACATTATCGCATCGACACCGCCTGCCTGTAGTGCCAGGCAATCTGCATGAGCCATTTCATAGACCCATCGCAATCCCCGATCAGGATCATAGTTTGGGTCTCCGGGTAGAGCCTGCAGGTGGCACATCCCGATAACGGGTTTCTCAACATTAAATATCTCAGTAACCCAGCTTTCCATATGAACCTCTGCATGACTGTTTTCCGCGGCCCAGATCCAATTCCGGAGAGATCTGTCTGTCCGTGAGGCACAGTTGGATTGATTGAAGTATATCGCGTTTAAAATACAACCAGATCAGCTTCTATCCAGGCAGCAGAGCAGGATAGCCCCCGTATTCGATGCTGCAGCCCTTATTCTCTGCTTCCCTGGCCATTCCTCGCCGGGTACGGGGGGCGGGGGTTTCACACTCGGGTGTGGAAAAAGGCGTTATAGCTCTCAATAAAGCTGTAACCCAGCCTCAACGCCGGTTTACTCGACTTCGGATTGGCCGCATCACAGCCGGGACATAATCCGCGCTCCAGGCTCTCCAGCAGCAGCCGGCTGCCGAGGGCAGTTGCCACGCCTCTGCGCCGGAAGGTTTCCCTGACATAAATGCTTATTTCAATCCCTTTGCTGCAAACCAGGGAACGGTAGGCCACCCCCATCACATTCCCACCGTCCAGAATTGTGTACCCCAAGCTGCGCTCGATAAAATTCCGGATTGATCCAAAATTCTCCAACTCCAGAGTACTATCAGGAAGTTCCGCTATCCGCCCGGCCAGTTTTGCATCGACAGGAACAATGCAAACCTCGTATATCGAATCCTTCAGGATTTTCGTTAAATGGCCGCAGGATAAATCCACTGCAGAAAAGGTGTAACAGCTGAACGGCTGAAGCTGCGGTTGGTACATCTCTCCGGCCAGTTCCAACCAATTGGGAGGCGAGGCCATGAGCAGATTGAAAGCTGGAAAACCACACATCATACAGGTTCCGCCTGGGCTTCGGGCTTTTCCTGCAAAGTACCAGAATGGCCCGATCGTGATCCGACAGGCTGTTGGATCGTCAGGATTATCGACAAAGGCTTTTCCATCGTCCCTTCCAGAACGCAATCGATGGAGAAATTACCCCGCTTATGATGCTGGAAGGCTGCTGATCATGTTCTACGGTTGGGTTCGGTTACTTCCAATTCGTAATCCATTTTCGAAGCCCGTGTTACCTGATGGATGGCGGACAGCTGGCCGGGCTTCAATGGGTGAAAGGTTTCCCCAGAATTGGATTCAGTCTGCGCCATAGAGGTCAGGGTGGATTTCGGTATCGACCCCATTGTTTTTTCCGTGTATGCCAACTCCCAGCGGTTAGGGCCAAGCCGCTCTTGTCAGGAAACTCAGCCCATAACCAGATCCCTGATTTTGAGCAGCTGGGGATGAGTGATTGGGTCCTGGTGTATTTCGTCTCCCCAGCTCTCCTCACTGGAAAAAATCGATCCAGCGCACTGCTGTAATTTTGGACTGGGCTGCTGCTTCCGGTTCAGGCTCACACCCGGGACTTGGCCTCCCGGACAGAATTTCACACGCGTAGGTTCTTCGATACTTGAAAAGTAAACCGCCAGCAGCTGGTTCCTCCATGAGAAGATATTTGACTTCAATCACAAGGTTTGTTTCCTCATTTGCTTCACGAGCCACACATGCTTCTTCACTTTCGCCGGGTTCCTGCCCGCCTCCTGGTATCACCCAATAGCCGCGCCCGGTGGCGAGGTCGGTATTGTATATGAGCAAAAGATGGCTATCCTGTAGGATGGCAGCCTGGCAGCGGACCAGTCGGGACATTTTTACTCTTCCAGAGGGGGTCTGTGGCAAGTGTGCTTTATCGGCCGGTTCTTTTCATGACTGGATTTCCTGATCAGCAGGAGAGCAAGTTTATATCAGGTCGGCAGAAAGAAGCAATTTGGATGTGCCCGTCGGCAAAGGAATACCACAAGCTCCCGGGTTTTCTGTACAAAGTGGAAAGCGAAACCAATAAGTATGGGTAATTGTTCCTACATAAAATACAGATTGTTTTGTTCTTTCACAAAGAATAGCATGGCGGCCATACTCTTATCCGGTTATGCACACCCGGC
>JAFGNH010000187.1 GCA_016927115.1 Anaerolineales bacterium
CCAATGGTTCCATGGTTTGTGGAGCCAATCATAGCATTGGAAGTATAGGATGGTTTGATTTACACCATTGACAAAGACATAACCTAACGGACTGAACAATTTCTTAATAATATTTCACAAAATTCCTAATAACTCTGCAGGATACTTTGAGTACTTCAAGATTAAGGCCTATTTTTAAAGTGCGGCTCTAGAGTGAGCGACTTTCTGTGGGGCTTAGGTTTTGTAAAAATTCAAATTACATCTGCAAAAGAGGTACTGATGATTTCTGGTAAAAATGCACGGAACTGGATATTAGATTTTATCTTACTTATAAACGGACTACTTGTTATGATCAGTGGTTTGCCATTCCTTTTCGCCAGTTTGAAAATCGGGCGAGGACCTGATGCTGTGTTGGCTATTGGTGACCTGTTGATCAAGAGAAATATATTAAAAGATTTTCATACATGGGCAGGATTAGCCATGGTCGTGATCGTGATAATCCACCTGGGATTGCACTGGAAGTGGATCATACGCATGTTTGTAAATTTATTTAAGACTGCAGCGGGCAACAGAGGGCTTATTAAAAAAGGAGCTCGTAAGAACCTTATAATTAATTCGATTATTGCCGTCTCATTCCTGATCGTTTCAATATCAGGATTGTATTTTGTGTTTGGACCTTCGGGTGGGTATCAGGGAGGTCGCAATCCCCAATGGCAGCAGGTTATAATCTTTACCCGCAGCACCTGGTCGACTTTGCATGATTATGCTGGACTAATTATGATCGGAGCTTTTCTTCTCCACTTTATCATTCATTGGCGATGGATGAAAAATGTTGCTAAGAAGATGTTCACGCATAAAGGTAAGAGTAATTCGGAGCCAAAGTGGAATCGGAATGAAGCAGACCCTGTTTATGCGATCTCTACTTCTGAATAGCTTCTTCTGAAGTTCAGCATCAACACTTTCAGACACTATACATTTCTCACGATTGGGCGGAATGGGGGACGGTAACTTTGCATCAAAGAATGCTGATTTCCCTTTCTTATCGGATGGATTTCCTGAAACCCTGAACCAGTATTTCTCGTATAGGGGACAGAATACGATGTGGGTGAGAGTATGAATACTCGGATAATCAATAGATGGGGAAAGTTGATAATGCAGAAACGTATAACGAGGGATAGGCGATGAATGAGAAGAAGAAAGTTCCAATACTGTTATGGCCATTTGTGGCAGTCTGGCGGTTTGTTGGGTTTATCCTGAAAATGGTAGGCCGTCTTGTGGCTGTTATTATTGGTATTGTATTGGTCATTGTAGGGTTGGTACTTACCCTTACAATCGCAGGGGCATTTATTGGGATACCAATGGCGCTGTTCGGGATGCTGTTAATTTTCCGCGGCCTTTTCTGAGGTGTAAATAGCAACAATAAAAGTGAGGCTTCCGAACTGAGTCCGTCAGTTCGGAAGCTTTGCTTTCCTATATGGTTTGTGGAAGAGAAGTGCCGGTATACTGCTGCTCTTTCTCAATCCGGAACTGACTCGTGTACAACCTGAAGTAGAAGTCACCCTTACGCAGAAGCTCCTGATGGGTGCCTGATTCAATTATTTTTCCATCGTCGATAACAAGAATACGGTCAGCTCGCTTGATGGTTGAAAGACGGTGGGCAATGATAAAGCTTGTGCGGTCCTTCAAGAGGGCGTTCATTCCCTGCTGGATAAGAGCTTCGGTCAGTGTGTCGACAGAACTGGTTGCTTCATCCATGATGAAAATATCAGGGTTGGAAAGAACTGCCCGGGCGATACTGATAAGCTGTTTCTGGCCAACAGAAAGCAGATTGCCTCCTTCGCCTACATCATCCGAATAACCCTTCGCCATCTTTTTAATAAATGTGTCAGCCCCCGCAGTTTTTGCTGCAGCTCTCACTTCTTTATCCGTTGCATCCAGTTTCCCGTAGCGAATATTCTCCTGGATACTTCCGGAAAAAAGGTGCGGAGTTTGCAGGACCATTCCAATATGTGATTGAATGGACTGGAGTGTGAGGGATGTATAATCGATACCGTTAAAACTTATCGTTCCCTGCAGAGGCTCAAAGAAGCGAGCAAGCAAGTTTACAATTGTTGTTTTTCCACCGCCGGTTGGTCCGACAAGTGCGATCATCTCACCCTGCTTTATATGAAGACTGATGTCCTGAAGAACAGGCTTATCTGCTTCATAATGGAAAGAAACATGGTCAAAGATGATATCACCTCTAAGACCGTTAATCTCTCTGGCGTTGGGTCTGTTTGTGATATCCGGTTGGGTGTCAAGAAGAGAAAACGCCCTTTCTGCAGATGCAATTGACTGCTGCATTTCTGCATATACGCGGGCAAGATCCTGGATAGGCCACATCATAAAAGTGACATAGGAGAGGAATGCATAAATACCCCCCACAGACAGTTTACCTGCAGTGATCTGTATTCCACTGTAAGCTATGATTGCTCCCAGGGCGATGGATGAAATAAGCTGGACTACAGGAAGGAACAGGGCAGAGAGCCATTTGGCCTTGTAACTGGATTGATACATCGCAAGGGAAAGATCCTGGAACTGCTCAAGATTTCTCTCTTCACGGCGCAGTGCTTTCACCACACGGACGCCGGTGATATTCTCATTGTATGCTCCAGTGATTCGAGAGTTCAGCTTTCTGACCTGACGAAATTCGGTAAGTATTCGCTCCTTGAATTTAACCGATATGTAGATAAGGATTGGTAAAGTGAAGAAAACAATCAGAGCCATCTTCCAGTTGATGATCACCATAAAGTAAACAGCTGTCAGGATATTCATGGTAGCCCAGGTGACATCAAGCAGCCCCCAGGTCGTAAGATCAGCAATACGGGTAGTATCTGATGTTACCCGGGAGATGATCCAGCCTACTGGAGTTACGTTGTAGTAAGACAGTGAGAGATCCTGGAGGTGGTTAAAGAGCTTCCGACGCAGGTCATAGGCTATTCGCTCTCCAAGAATCCCTGCCATGTAGATGAAACCAAAGACAGCAATTGATTGAACCAGGATAAGCAAACCATACTGCAATATGATCTGGTTTATCACCCCCGGAATTTTGGAAATTATCCCTTCATCAATAATTCGCTTGCTCAAATATGTGAAATACGAGTCAAGACTGGATACAACAGCAATAGCAGCCAGAAAACCAAGGAGAGAGGGCCAATGGGGGAGTGCCTGGCGTACGATCCGGCGGAATGTTTTTCCGGAAAATTTTGTTGTGAATTCTTCTTCCTCAAAATAATTATCAGACACTTTGCATCTCTTTCATCAGTTCCGATTCAATCCTGGTCTGAATTTCGAAAGTCTGCCTATAGATTCCATCTTGCTGCACGAGCTCTTCATGGGTTCCGCTCTGAACGATGCGTCCCTGATCAAGCACCAGGATATGGTTGGCGCCCATTACACTCTGGATACGGTGTGCAACGATAAACGTCGTCCGGTTCTTCATAAGGTCGTTCAAAGCTTTACGAATTTCAACCTCTGTTTCCATATCTACTGATGATGTGCAGTCGTCCAGAATCAGAATCCTGGGATTCTTCAGAAGTGTGCGTGCAATAGCGACCCGCTGTTTCTGGCCGCCCGACAGCGTTACACCTCTTTCACCGACCAGTGTACTGTACTGTTCGGGAAAGGCTTGAATAACATCGTGGACAGCCGCGATACTGGCTGCATGCTCAATCTGAGCGTCAGAGGGTTGATTGCGGACACCGTAAGCGATATTTTCACGTATCGTCTGTGAGAACAGAAAAGGCTCCTGTTGTACAATACCAATATTGGAGCGCAGGAAGCTGATTGAAAGCTCTTTAAGCTCAACGCCGTCCAGACAGATACTTCCTGATGTATAATCATAAAACCGCATCAGGAGGTGTATCAAGCTGGATTTACCGGAACCAGTCGGCCCAAGAAGGGCAATAGAATCGCCGGCATTTACGGAAAAGCAGATATCCTGCAAAACTTCAGCTCCGTCGTCATATGAAAACGAAACGTGATCGAATTTGAGATTTCCCCGAAGCTGATTTTCCGGGATAATTTTTCCGCTTAAAATATCCTCACGATCCTCTTTAATCACCTCGGCTATCCGGCCAAAAGAAACAAGACCACTGGACATCTGGACAATCAATCGTCCGAGGTTGCGCATGGGCCAGATAATCCAGATAATCAAACCGGCAAAAGCGAGATAGCTTCCGATTGTAATTTCTCCGGCAAGCGCCATTCTAGCCCCAATGTAATAGCCTGTAAGCATTTGGATCCCGCAAATAGTATCTGAAAGCGGCCAGTAGAGTGAGTGAATTTGCAGGAGTTTCCGTCCGCGCTGAAATTTTTCCCAGTTCTCTTTCTCAAATTTATCAATTTCATACGGCTGGCGAGAAAAAGCTTTTACAACTCGCACACCGGAAAGGTTTTCCTGCAGAATAGTCTGAACCACAGCATCCTGATCCTGGTAGCTATCGTAGGCTTTTGATACACGGCGAAAGAAAAAAATCGATATAAAAATTACGATCGGAACGACAATGATGGAAATGAAAGCCAGACGAGTATCGATCTGCAGGATGGCAATAAAGTTCACCACAAACAGCATAATGATACGGCCGACCATAATTGCCTGGTCGCTGAAAAACCGTCCTACAGCATCCACATCTGAAGTTGCATGTTGAATGAGCTCACCTGTCTGGCTCTGGTCATGATAAGGGAATGAAAGGCGTTGAAGGTGATCGTAGAGGTAATTCCGAAGGCGCAGCAAAATACCCTCAGCAGTTTTCGCTGCCCACCTTCCGCTTAGATATGAAAAGATCCCCTGGATTATGGCGAGACCAACAAATGCAAGGCCAATGTTCAACGCAGGGCGAAAATCCGAAATATCACTGAGAACATCATCGACAAAATATTGGATCAAGAGGTACGTACTGGTTTTAGCTACGGCAGAAATACCTAGAGCCAGTGTTGCGAGTATGTACAACCACCGGTAGCCGGACATCAGGTTCCAGAGACCGGTGATTTTGCGTTTTGCTACGACCTGCTTGAGATCGATATTTTCGGATTGAGTTAATAACATCAAGATACTACTCCAAAATAGGGACGTGCAAAAAGTGCGACTGAATTCACAATATTCTTTAAAACAAAAAATCTGTTATGAGGTGAATGTAGGTGTCAGGCGGCTGAAAGTTTCATAGCATTATCCGTAAAGCTGTGGAGCACAAATGGCCGGTGGAAGCACGAAATTATATCACTATTTTCCGGGCAGCCATAAAGGAAGAGGCACACACAAAATATTACAGTTGGAAATGCTATGAGGTTCAATAATAGGGGACCAGGATATTCTTCAGACCTGTTATACAAATATTCTTGCCCCACGCATAACTTTTATAAGAACAGAAATATATCGGTACTACGCCCGATCCTTATTGATGGTGCGGGAGAAAGTATTGTAGTCATCAAGAAATCTGTCACGTAGAAGGCCAGGGGGTTGTTCAGCGAAGAAGGCAGCTATCCGGGCGTAATACCAGAGTGTGCCATCCCTGCCACCTTTAAAGATTTTCCAGACTTTATCTCCAATTCGCAAGTAGTCATGGAAAATTGTTTGCAGATTATGGATTTTATCGGCCAGGATGACGCGCAGAGCGCCAGGAGGTACTTCAGAGAGGCTGTTCAGGAAAGCTTCCTTTCTTTGCCGCCATGGTGGTTTGGGGAAAGAGTAGGAATCACTGCAAGCTGCTACTATTTCTGCCACATTGGAACCGAATTTTTCCTGAATTTCGGACAATGTGGACTGGCCTCCTTGATCTTCAACAGCATCGTGGAGAAGCGCTGCGATTGCTTCATCTTCTGATCCGCCATCCTCCAGTACAAGTGCACAAACTGCCATAAGGTGGGAAAAGTAGGGAACCCCACTTCTTTTGCGTCGCTGCTTTTGGTGAAGGGAAAATGCATACTGTAATGCGGACTGGAAAGTCTGGCTTAAGTGTGTGGACATTGAATTGTCTCCTGAGAATAACCATGTTTATACTGAAACAGGATTGTACCCGATGGTCAGGAACTTTCATTGAATCTTGGGTTGTACTTAATATAGTTTCCGATAATTTACGATAAACCATATTAACATAGGGAGGTGCAGCAGCAGTAAGAACGAATTTTAAGAAATGAGAAAAAGCCTATTCGCGCATTCATAATCGATTTAATATCGTAACAGGAGAGGGCAATGACGGACAAGGAACAACGGGTTCGTATCGTCACTGATACTACAGCAGTCCTTCCGCTTGAATATCTTCAGTCCCACCCGGTTGAAGTGATTCCTCAGGTCATTCTATTTGGAGAAGACAGCTTTCTCGAAGATCTGGATATTTCGTTTGAGGAATTTATTGAGAAGCTGAAAACCTCCGCTGACCTTCCCAAAACAGCAGCTCCCCCCATTCAATCCGCTGAGGAGGCATTTCGGAAACAACTCAAGTATGCGCATACTGTTCTGGCTATCCATCCATCAACTGAAATCAGCGGTACAGTTCGCTCTGCAACTATAGCTAAAGAGCAGAGTTTTCCCAATGAGGATATTCGTATTCTGGATACGCGCCAGATTGGTGCCAATCTTGCCACTATGGTCAAGCTGGCAGAGACATGGGCTGAGGAAGGCAGGCATGCAGATGAGATTATGGATCAACTGGAGGACATGATCCCACGGGGACGCGTGTATTTCCTGGTAGATACACTGGAATACCTGCAAAGGGGTGGCCGGATCGGAGCTGCATCTGCGTTACTTGGCACAGCCCTGCAGATCAAACCGATTCTAAGTATGGAGGAAGGCAGAATTACCGCTTTTGAAAAAGTACGCACTCATAACAAAGCTTACGAGCGTTTGAAAGAAATAGCACAGGAAAAAATCAAGGATCCGGATTCGGCATATCTCAGTGTAGGGCATGCTGATCGCCTGGAAGATGCACGGAGATTGGCTGCTGAACTGAAGGTTATCTTTTCTATAGATGAAGTACCGGTTTATAACATGGGGGCATCCATAACAACACACGCTGGACCGGGAGTGTTGAAAATCGCGTTTTTCACCGATCTGCTATAAACTGCGGGTTTATAACGGGACAGGATGGCAAGCAAAAGTAGCACCCGTTGCCGTCCTGTTTGCTTGCCAGGGTGATCAAAGGACCATATTCAGGACTTCCACTTCTACTTATTTATAGGTCTTACGACACGATAAAATCATTCTGTCGCCTAATTCAAGATTAACTTTGTAGCGCAGAGGAGGAAAAAACGGAATTGCATAACCTGGCTGCAAGCTTGACACACAAGATTCGGCTATGGTATGTTATCCGGCGATAGATCTATGAAAGAATTCATCAGGGGGACATATGGACAAGAAAAATTACTGGATAGGTTTTAATCATGTGCCGGGTATTGGACCAGTCAGGCTGCAGTATTTACTGGACCATTTTGGAAGCATAGAGCGAGCCTGGCATGCATGCGGATCGGAACTGACACAAGCAGGCCTGAGTGGCAGTATTATCGACTCGCTACTGAGAACCAGGAATACCCTGGACCTTGAAGAAATAATTAGCCGACTGGATCGGAAGGCGATTTCGGTTGTTACCTGGAATGATAAAGAATATCCAGGGCTTTTGAAGGAGATCGATGCTCCGCCACCGCTTTTATATATCCAGGGAAGGATCACAGAAGAAGATCTTATATGTGTGGCAGTCGTTGGTACACGCCGGCCGACAGCATACGGGCGAGCGGTAACTGAAGACATCGTGACTTCTCTGGCAACAGCAGGAGTTACAATCGTTTCTGGAATGGCGAGGGGCATTGATGCAGTTGCTCATAAAGCCTGTTTGAAGGCGGGGGGGCGGACAATTGCAGTGCTTGGGTCAGGATTGGAACATATTTACCCGCAAGAGCATTCTGGTCTTGCAAAACAAATCGTCAGTAGTGGTGCGGTGATCAGTGATTATCCACCTGATACGAAGCCTGAAGGAAGGAATTTTCCGCCGAGAAACCGAATCATATCAGGCCTTTCAAGAAGTATTATTGTGACGGAAGCAGGTGTTGGAAGTGGGGCTTTGATTACAGCTTCCTTCGCTGCGGATCAGGGCAGGGAGGTCTTTGCAGTTCCAGGATCCATTTATAGCCAGGGAAGCATTGGCCCTCATCAACTTATTGCAGATGGTGCGAACATACTGACATCTGCGGAAGAAGTGCTGGATTTGTTGAATCTGGAGAAACTTCGGACAGAGGAAAGAACAAGGGTTGTTCTTCCGGAAAACGAAGTGGAAAAATGTGTATGGCAGTGTATCACATCACAGCCATCACATATTGATGAAATCAGGATGAAATGTAAATTGCCTGTACAACAGACGACAGCTGCGCTTACAATGCTTGAAATGAAAGGTCGCATTCGTCAGGTAGGACCGATGATTTATGTCAGGATACGGTAATATCACCTGGAAAATAGGGTAGGAGCATGAACGAACATTTTTATGCAGTCATAATGGCTGGTGGCGGGGGAACACGTCTGTGGCCAGTATCAAGAAGGCGGAAACCCAAACAGGCGCTTAAGCTATTTGAGGACCGCAGCCTTTTCCAGATTTCTGTAGACAGGATCAGGCCTATCATACCGATAGACAATATTTATGTAGTTACTATCGCTGAACAGGCAGAGCTGCTGAAGAATCTGGTGCCTGATATTCCTGAAGAAAACTACCTGATAGAGCCGCAGCCGCGCGGAACCGCTTCTGTTGTGGGTCTGGCTGCTGCTTATCTTCAGAAAAGAGATCCTGATGCAATAATGGCATGTCTCACAGCCGACCACTTCATGCGTAACGAAACCTACCTTCGAGAGCTGCTGCAATCTGCATATGCAGCGGCCAATAAATCATTCCTGATAACTCTTGGGATTACGCCGGATTTCCCTTCTACAGGATATGGTTATATTCAGAGAGGAAATGCAGAAGGAAGCTATAGTAATAAAACAGCCTATCATGTGCTTGCATTCAAAGAAAAACCTGATAGAAAAACTGCTGTGACATACCTGGAAAAAGGCAGCTATGTCTGGAATTCCGGGATGTTTATCTGGAGAGCTGAACGGATTCTGCAAGAAATGAAAAAAAGCATGCCTGATCTCCACAGGCGGTTATCAAATATCCAGGCAGCTCTGGGTACAGAAGAAGCGCAGGGAATGATTAATAAAGAATGGGCGGAAATCCAGCCGCAAACAATTGATTACGGTGTTATGGAGAAGGCGGATCATGTACTTGTAATTCCTGCTAGCGACCTCGGCTGGGTTGACATCGGAAGCTGGGATCGATTACCAGAGGTTTTGCGCTCTGATGACAATAACAATGTTATCATGGCGGATATGAGTATTGTTGAAGAGTCAGATCATGTCATTCTCTTCCAGGAAACAAAGGACAGGAAGTCAGGGCGTTTAGTTACCCTTCTGGGAGTACAGGACCTTGTCATTATCGATACGGACGACGTACTTCTTGTGTGTAATCAGAAAAAGGCGAATGAAGTAAGAAAATTAGTTCAAATTTTGAAGGAAAGAAATCTGGAGAAGTATTTGTAACTGCAGGAGTAAAAGCGTGGAAGCATATTGTGTTAAATGCAAGACGAAAAGAGAAATGGCCCATCCTGAGGCAACTTTTACAAAATCAGGTGTAGCTGCAACAAAGGGTATTTGTTCGGAGTGCGGGACAAAGTTGTACCGGATGGGCCGCACAGACGCACATGAAGGATTAGCGCCACCGGTGGTGGTTCGCCCTGTAAAACAAAAGCCTGAACGCAAGGGTAATCTTGTCATTGTGGAATCTCCGGCTAAGGCCAGAACGGTCGCCCGTTTCCTTGGAAAAGGGTACACAGTGAAAGCCTCTGTAGGGCATGTGCGTGATTTGCTGCGTTCGCAGCTATCCGTGGATGTCGAGAATAATTTCACACCGAAATATCGTGTGCCGAACGAAAAGAGGCCGGTGGTAAAAGAGATTAAATCCAGTGCCTCTAAAGCTGCTAATGTCTACCTTGCTACAGACCCCGACCGTGAAGGTGAAGCAATTGCGTGGCATCTGCTGGAAGCTGCTGAAATTGACCCTGATGTAGTCCATCGAGTTGTCTTTCACGAAATCACAAAACCGGCTATTGAAGAAGCATTCAGCCATCCTCGTGATATCAATATGGATCTGGTGGATGCACAGCAGGGAAGACGAATTCTGGACAGACTCGTTGGGTACAATCTCAGCCCACTGTTGTGGAACAAGGTTCGCAGCAGGCTATCTGCCGGGCGTGTGCAGTCTGTTGCTCTCCGTTTGATAATTGAGCGAGAGAGAGAAATTCTGGATTTTGAACCACAGGAATATTGGTCAATTGATGCTGAATTTCTGAATGAGGAAAAACCGCCGGTCTTCCGTGCCAGTCTGACTCAGATCGATGGGGAAGGACTGGAAGTGTGTAATGCCGGGGATGCGGAAAAACTCGTACAGGCGCTGAAAAAAGCTGCATACTCTGTGGAAAAAGTGCGACGGGGTACGCGTAAGAGAAAACCATCTGCACCGTATACAACAAGCACCATGCAGCAGGATGCCTCAAGTCGACTTAATTTTACCGCTCGTAAAACGATGCGCATTGCGCAGCAGCTGTATGAAGGTATCGACCTGGGCGATGACATGCCTACAGGCTTGATTACGTATATGAGAACCGATTCTACCCAGATTTCTGAGCAAGCCCAACAGGAAGCCAGAGCTCTGATTAAAGAAAAGTATGGAGAAGAATACCTGCCTGACTCACCTCCTACATACAAGACAAAAACAAAAAGGGCACAGGAAGCTCACGAAGCTGTAAGGCCGACAGCCGTGGCAAGAACACCAGATACATTACGCAGTGTGCTTTCGAGAGACCAGTATCGGCTTTATCAGCTGATTTGGAAGCGTTTTATCGCTTCTCAGATGCAGCCGGCCGTTTATGATACATTGGCAGTTACCGTAGAAGGCAAAGACGAGAACCATATCTATACATTCAGAATATCAGCTTCTGCACTGCGGTTTCCAGGGTTTTTAAAAGTCTATGAGGACCAGAAGGATCCGAACGGAGATGCCAAGAATGGCAATGAAAAGCCAGATTTTAAAATGGACCAGATACCTGATCTTCAAGCGCAAGATCCTGTAAATATACTGGAAATCTATCCTGAACAGCATTTTACACAACCGCCACCGCGTTTCAGCGATGCCAGTCTGATCAAGACCATGGAAGAAAACGGCATAGGCAGGCCATCCACATATGCACCAATCCTCACGACACTACAGAATCGTGGCTACGTAGAGAGACAGGATAGACGCCTGTTTCCAACGGAAATCGGGTTTACTGTAAATGATCTGCTGGTCGAATATTTTCCGGATATTGTTGATACCGGATTTACTGCGCGTATGGAAAATAAGTTGGATGATATTGCCGGCGGAAACCGCGATTGGGCTGCGGTCATAAATGAATTCTATGAGCCATTTTCAGAGAAACTCGAGGTAGCTCAGGCGGCCATGCCGGAAGTTAAAGCTGAACCTGAAGAAATAGGAAGGGACTGCCCTGAATGCGGGAAACCCCTGATTATCCGCTATGGTCGATTTGGTAAATTTATAGGTTGTTCCAGTTTCCCGGAATGTCGTTATACAGAACCATGGTTGGAAAAAATCGGTGTGAAATGTCCCGAGTGTGGTGGGGAACTAGTGGAGCGCAGAACTCGCAAGGGGCGAATATTTTATGGCTGTATGAACTATCCGGAATGTGGGTTCATCAGCTGGAAAAGGCCGCTTCCGACTCCATGCCCATTATGTGGAGGACTTTTGCAGGCAGAGAATAAGACAAAAGCAGGATGCACAGCCTGTGAGTCAAAATTCGAACTTGAAGATGTTGTTGAAAGTGATTAATGGCATAAAAACTGCACCCTATCATTTGCCTGTATACCAGGTTAACCATACAATGGTACCGATAAATGGTTCAGAAAGAACCCTTCGGTAACCTGGAGGAGAGGGTTAAATGGATTCAATCAAGGCTTTACTGAAGCGCATGCCATGGATCCCGGCAGTTGCTGCGTTAATTACGGGGATAGTATTTGGGCTTCTGATAGGTTGGGTGATTGCTCCTGTTGAGTACGTGGATGCGACACCAGCATTTCTTCGTCAGGATTTACGAGACGACTATCTGCGAATGGCGATTGATTCGTACTCTGTTAATAAGGATGTCGAGTTGGCAGTACAGCGTTACGAAGCGCTCAGCGATTACGCCAGAGAAACGCTGTCGAATGTCAGTTCGAATCCTCAATTAGTCAGTGTTACAGCAATCCAAAATTTCAGGGCCGTTGTGGAAATTTTCCAGACAAGTGAATCCAGTGGTGGAACTGCGGAGGGTGAGCAGGCCAGTGGGGACTCGGCTGCTGGTGTGGAGCCAACAGATGGACAATTTCAGAAAATAGCAGGCATTATTCCATATGTCTGTGGAGCTACGGCTCTGATTGGTCTCATGCTGGCTGTAGTATTGATCATTCGAGCTCGCAGAGGAAAAGGGGAAAAGGAAGAGGAATATTTTGACGACGAGTTTGATCACCCTTTTGAGGCTGAGGATCTTAATGCAAGATTAAATTCAAAACCCTCAATGCTTCGGGAACCCCTGGCGGAATTCCGCACAATATATACTCTTGGAGACGATCTGTATGATGACTCATTCAGCATCGAGAGCCCTAACGGCGACTTTCTCGGGGAGTGTGGTGTAGGAATTGGAGATGTCCTCGGTGTCGGGGAACCGAAAAAGGTTTCGGGTTTTGAAGTCTGGCTCTTTGACAAGAACGATATCCAGACTGTTACAAAAGTGATACTGAGCGAATATGGCTCTCGTGATGAGGCAACGCTTACCCGCCTGGCTGCAAAAGGTGATCCGGTTATGGCAGAGGATGGCGGAGTGGTGGAACTGCAGACAGCCTCACTCAGGGTAGAAGCCAGAATCGTTGAACTGATCTACGGTGAAGGTGCTCTGCCTCACAACAGCTTCTTTGAACGGGTTACCATTGAGCTTCGTGCATGGCCGCGGGCAACATTAGGATAGCACAGGTTACCGGCAAATCACTCGAGAACAAAACTATATAGATACCGCCATTTCAGCTTCTTACTAACTGAAATGGCGGATTTTCTTTCTATGATAAATGGTGGGCATGCCAGGCGTTGGCACTATATGGAAGGTTACTCTTTCTCTTGACCTGCACGAGATTCGTGCAGGTCCAACCCTTTACGGTTTCCGAGTTTTCCCGCTTTTCTTAGAATCAGAGGAGGGCCTTTCCCCGCAGCTTGCTGCGCAGCATTAATGTAAGATAAGGCCATGAGCACACTAAAAAGAAAGAGTC
>JAFGNH010000188.1 GCA_016927115.1 Anaerolineales bacterium
TGGATCAGTCCAACCCTGTTTGCCGCCATCGCTCTCCTCAAACCTCTGAACTGTATGTTGGGATGTCACAGGAGTTATTCCAATTCTGCTATTGGGGAGGATGTATGCAAAGAAAGGATCTGTGGTGGATTCTTGCATATCCTTTGTATCAGCTGATTGGTACTTTTCGACATGAGGCGAGTCATGCCCTGTTTGCTGTGATGCAGGGCGCAAGAATCACAAAGTTTGTCTTCTGGCCCGCAAAAGGCTATTGGGGATACGTATCCTGGGAAGGGCCGGTGACTTCTCTGGCAGTCGCCGCTCCTTATATCTGCGACCTTCTGACGTTTCTGGTGTTTTTTACCCTTTGTATGGTGATCTATACCGGCAAAAGACGATGGATCTGGTTAAACGGGGTTGTACTTGGGATTATCTCGCCGCTGGCTAATTCGGCGTACAACTATTTCCGCGGACTGCACAATCCAAATGATGTAGGAAAACTGCTTGATGCGATGAACCCGGTGCTGGTGCATGGTTACTTCTGGTGGACGATGGGATTGTATCTTGTCGGCCTGGTTTTGGTATTCACAATATCGAGAATGGCTCAGTCTTGAGCTGCCTGCCGGGTTACATCTGCTGTTCTCTGATACCAGCTGGAACCGGTAATAACTTCGTTTGATTTATCAAAGCCTTTTGATTTTACTGGACAGGATTGCTTTCCAGCATAAGCAAGTATAAAAAACAAATCTTAAAAAGTGAGTTGCTTATGAAGTGGAAACCACAAAACGTGAGCGGATAATCAAGACAATAATCAAAATGATAAGGTATTACTGCGATGACCATAGACCAGGCTTTTAATGCTTCTGTTGAATATTACGATGACTGGATGAAAAAGGCACTGCCAAATTACGCTGATATTTTTAATACTGCTGTATCCTTGATTCCATTCGATACGAGTAAGGAAATTGATGTGCTGGATTTAGGTGCCGGGACTGGACTTTTCTCCAAACACGTGCTTGACAAATATCTCCGGGCTAATTTTGTACTTTATGATGTTGCAGAAAAGATGCTGGAGGTAGCGCAAGAGCGGTTCCGTCAGCAGCCTCGCCAATTCAAGGTTATCGTCGGTGATTATCGGGAACTTCAGGTGAACCAGGAGTTTGACCTTGTCATTTCAAGTTTATCCATCCACCATTTAACGGACGAAGAAAAAGCCAGGCTGTTTTGTTCTGTTTATGATTTGCTGCGGAAGGATGGGGTTTTTATCAATATTGATCAAATCCGCGGCGAGACGGCTTATTTACGTGATTTGTATTGGGAAAATTGGTTAGCCCGTGTAAGGCGGGTAGAAGCTTCGGAAGAACGGATACAGGAGAGTATCAACCGACGGACGAAGTATGATCGGGATGCACCTTTGTGGCATCAGCTTCAGTGGTTGAAGGAAGCGGGGTTTGTAAATGTAGACTGTGTCTATAAGAATTATTTTGTGGGCGTGTTTTTTGCGAGCAAAACGTAAGGGACTATCAGGCTCGAGCGTATTCCAGCAGCAGGGGAACACCAACCCCATCTTTTAAGTTCGATCAGATTGGGGAATCTCACAGGGGAATTCTAAGCCCTGGCTGTAATTTTCCAGGCGATTGAATGGAAAACTTAAAATGAAAAAATGGATAAAGAAAATCAAGCTTTTTCTTGTTTTCTCGGTTAGCTTGTTTGCCTTGTTTTCCGGTTTGATCATCCGGGACGGATTGACGGATGAGCTGGGAACAGCAGATGTTGGATTGGTATTCGGAAACAAGGTAATGCCGTCGGGGGAACCATCTGCCCGTCTTGCAGCTCGACTGGATCGTGCTGTCCAGCTGTACAACGATGGATACTTTAATAAGGTAATTGTGAGCGGCGGACTTGGCCGGGAAGGATTTTATGAGGCTGATGTCATGAGGGATTACCTGATCGAACGGGGAATACCAGATTCCAATATCATTCCTGATAATCAAGGAAATGATACTTACATGACTGTCGAGAATACTGTCACTATTATGGAGGAAAACAACATCAGAAGTATTCTGGTTATTTCGCAGTATTTTCATATTCCAAGAATAAAGCTTGCCTGCAGGAGGTTCGGACTTGAGGTTGTTTACTCTGCAAACGCCAAGTACTTCGGTTTGCGGGATCTCTACCAGATTTCCCGGGAAGTGATTGCCTATGGGTATTACCTGGTCCGGTCTTACCCCTGAGTTGGGCTGTACATAAATCAGAACCTGAGGCGCAGGCTCCCTGTCATCAGCTGTTCAGCCCTGTTCAGTCATTATCCATGCCCCGCGATGAGAGAATCAAATCTTTCTTGAAGGTTTTAATCGATTACTCAAGCCTTAAAGATTGGTGTTTTCTGATTGGGTTCAGATGACATGGAGAGGTAAATGTTTGATTATCTTTATGCACGTATGACTTGGAGTTTCTATGACGGAAATACGAAGATGAACCTGGTAGTGAGGTGTGGAGGCGATATTTCTATCTGATTTGAGCGAATATTCTGTTGGCAAAACAATTGAGTGTCCCTGTATACTTATTTTTTCTTGACTCTGAAAGGAATTAAGGAGTGTATTTTGTACCGTGCCAGTGTGTTTATTTGGCCCTGCTGCAATATATTCGGGAGAATTAGCAGTTTTGGTATCCGTTGGAAAGTTAAGGAGGTAAGCGCATGCAACGAAGATATATTCTCTATACTTATTCCCTGATACTGTCAATTGCAGCGTGCAACATGCCGCGGGGTGAAGCTCCACAGTATACAATATCTCCTCCTCTTGAGACGGCGGCACCGTCAACGACCACTCAAGCCTATCTCAACGAAACTTCAGAATCAGATATTCAATCCCCTGAGACAGTTACAGCTGTATCCGAGCAGGGCACAACGGAAACTCAAATTTGCCAATCAGACGCAGGTGCGGTGGTACTCATTGTTGATTATGAAATTATCAGCGATATTCGTAGAGGCCTGACCCGGTTTGAGGAAGACCTTTGCCGTCAGGGTTTTCAGGTTTTTGAAACGAGTGGTGCGTTTACCACACCTGTTGAACTGCGCACGTACCTGTCTGAGCTCTATGTTTCAACAGGGCAGAGCCTGATGGGTGCCTATCTGATCGGAGATTTTCCGCACGCTTACCAGTGGTACAGGGTCGAATACGCCAATCCCGATATCCCCCCAAATGAACAGGAAGTAATTTCCTTTCAATACTACTCAGACCTTGACGGCATTTTCACTGTTTCTGCGGAATACACATCGCCGGGCGATCACTTGTTTTCCTTCGATATCCACGAAGGTGATATGGACTGGGAAATCTGGGTCAGCCTGCTTCCTCTTTACAGGGGCGACACTTCACAGACCACCCAGGCAATCAATCGTTATTTTGAGAAGAATCATGCCTATCGTCAGGGTGAATACAACTTGCCGCGCGCTTTCCTGGGAATTAATGAATTGCAGACAGCAGCAACCCGGGCGGATCATGACTACATCATGCGGCTGCTCAGGTCGGGTGAATATGCCTGGACCCCTTTCAGCGAAGAGGACAATGCGCAGATATACTTCAACAGCCCCACCGCTGGTTTGACCGTTGAACAGGGTTATCGTTCTCTTTCAGAAGGTGCGGCTGATTTCACAGCAGTCAGCACTCACGGTACATGGCAGAGCAGCGGCAGCATCGATACCGATTGGGTTGAGAGCAATCCAGTGGAGACGGTTTTCTTCATCACAAGTGGTTGTTCGACCGGGGATCTGGATCACGAGGAGAACTTTATAACTTCTGCTTTATACAGCCCTACCAGTCTGGTTCTGGTGGCATGGGGTACAACGAGTGATGCCGGGGGAATGGGCAGCAATGCGGATGGATCTTACTGCCATAATATAGCCGCTGACTTATCCGAGGGAAAGAGTTTCGGCGATGCGATTCTGGAACATGTCAATACTCCATTAGTTCATCCTTATTCAGAAGAACGCGAATCACATTTTGCAGTGCAAGTCTTCCTGGGCGATCCGTCATTGACCTTGTTCCCTTGAGAACGTGGATGATGTAATCTTCTGAATTTTGGATATTACAGGTAAGGGTTTTATGTGGCGGAAAATGGGAAATATAAATGAGGTGATTTAGTCCCAGGAGGGTACCCCTGGAAATCAGGTGCGTTAACCTCCATTTCCGGGATTCAGGAAGTGGTATATTCGAAAGAAGGATATATTCGTGACCAGTATGACTGATGGACCTTAAGAACCTGAGGCCAAGAAGAATTGCCTTAAGTGCCTGTTTCCGGATTATGTCACTTTTATATACTTCGATCGTTTCTGACGGCGATTCAGGTCGTATCGAGGCAGCCTGATCCAGAGAGATCAGTGAGGACTTGTAGAATGTGATATCAGAGACAAGTACAACCTGCCTGCTGAATACACCGTCAGCATATTCATCTCAAGGAAATGGGAATGAAACTTTTTTACAAACTCTGCATGGGTATCGTTCTCCTTCTGGTATTGGCGGGATGCGGAAAACCGCAGTTTGTGAATCACCCGCGGCCGGAAATCGACGCAGAATTTGCCGTCTTTGAAGATGCCGGCTGTCCTCTGACGGAAGATGCCTGGAGTGAATACGCTCAGTGTGAGTGTGAGCCGGGCAGAGCCCGATGGCTGCGCTTGGCTGTGACTATATCAAGAAGCTGTCTGGCGTGTATGCGGGATTTGAACCATCGTATCCCATCGCTGAATGTATTGTCTCCCCTTCCTCTCCGGAAGAACTGGAAGAGGTGCTCGCCGAAGGGAGATATATACACAGCGACGGCGGCTTTTTCCCAATATTCATGAGCTATGTGATCTATCGGGATGGCCAGTTCAAGCGGATCGGAACCAGAGACGAATTCAAGACGATGTTCACTCCAATTACAACGCCGGAAGAAGCGCTTGGTTATGCCCTGGTGCTGAGGAACAGACTTTCAGTCCGCTACGGCCTCGAGTACAACCCCCAGTACGAGTATTTTGTTGAAGAGATCGAGGATACGCATGTTGAGGAAATCGACGGCGGTTATCTGGTACACCTGTTTTTCTATAACCCGTTGGGGTGCGGGCCGCACGAGACTTCTGAAGTAGTCGTTGAAGTCACCACCCGGGGCGATGTGCAGGACGTATACAGTGAAGCAGTCTATAAAGACCCTGCCGAAGATGATGTGTGTTTGTATGAAGACTAGAACGCTGAA
>JAFGNH010000189.1 GCA_016927115.1 Anaerolineales bacterium
GCCAATTTCGCTGAGTGCAATATACCCTCAAGATGGTTATGCTATAATCCCACGTTAGAATGGGGTCCTTTTTCAGATCCATGTTATCCAGATCTGTTAGTTTATTAAAGGGCCCAATCCGTTCCTGGTGAGTTTTCATATGACAATACAAACAGTAAAAGGCACCCGCGATTTTTTTCCAGAAGATATGGCTTTTCAGACCTGGTTGAAAGGCCTTATTCGTGACTCTTCCGAGAAGTATGGATACCAGGAGTATGATGGCCCCTTCCTTGAAACTGTAGATCTTTATGCAGCCAAATCCGGTGAGGAGCTGGTAAAAGAGCAGTCTTTCGTGTTCCCTGATCGCAGTGGCGATCTGCTGACTCTGCGGCCGGAACTTACACCCTCGCTTGCGAGAATGGTAGCCTCTCTGGGAAGATCCCTTGTTCGCCCGGTCCGCTGGTGGTCATTCGGTCCGTTCTGGCGCTATGAAAAACCTCAGAAAGGCCGTACCAGAGAATTCTTCCAATGGAATCTCGATATGCTAGGAATAGACACCCCTCAAGCCGATGCAGAAGTTGCCGCAGTTGCAGTTAGTTTCCTTCAGAAGGCCGGTCTCTCACCTGAGCAGGTTAAAATTTATATTAACAATCGGCGTCTGGTTGATCAGCAGCTCCAGGGACTTGATATCAACGCCGAAAACCGTCCCTCTGTGTTTCGCCTGATTGATCGACGCGATAAGCTTTCATTTTCTGAATGGAAAAACTATGCGCTTTCGGAGGGACTGAGTGAGGGTCAACTCAGTGGCGTCCAGGAGATCCTTCAGGACCGGACCTCCTGGGAGCAGTGTGAAGAACTGGTGCTTTTCTTTGATGCAGCTCGTGACCTGGGAGTTTCCGACTATCTTGAATATGATCCATCCATTATTCGTGGTCTCGATTATTATACAGGTACTGTTTTCGAAGCCCGCGATCTATCCGGTGACTACCGCGCTATTCTGGGCGGTGGTCGCTATGATAATCTTGTTGCAGATGTTGGCGGCGAACCAATATCGGGTGTAGGTTTCGCAATGGGAGATGTTGTTATTGGAATCTTCCTTAAGGAGCTCGGTCTCGTCCCGGACCTTTTACCTAATCCTGCCCAATTACTAGTTACAACCTTCAATGATGAATTAATGGGAAAATCATTGGCGCTCTGTCAGAGCCTGCGATCTGCTGGTCTGCGTGTTGAATGGTATCCGCTTTCGAGTCGAATGTCTAAGCAGCTTAAATATGCAAACCGCCAGGGAATCCCCCTTGTCGTTATTATGGGCCCGGATGAAGCCGAGTCAGGTTCGGTTACACTGAAAGATATGCGGAGTGGTGACCAGAGTATATGCAAACTGAAAGAACTTCCCTCCGCTGCATTTAAAATGCTTGAGTGAAAATAAACTCTTGCATAGCAAAACCAAAACAGACTCACTGTAGTCGATGGAACTTTTTGATGGTAAAATTCTGGGGAATAAAGATCGGAACATGGTGGATGTAGCTCAATGGTGGAGCACCTGACTGTGGATCAGGAGGCTGCGGGTTCAAGCCCCGTCATCCACCCTCAAGCCTCAGGCGGCATTTACCTGAGGCTCAACTTTTATCTGTACCTGCATCCACAGTAATCCTGGATTCTTCCTGATACAGGCCTACATACCCAACAACGTCATCAGTCCCGCTGCAAGAGCGATTGCCCCCAGAACCATGTGAGATAGCGGAATAGATATATCAAGGATAGCCAAGATGCCCCATATCAAAAACCATAGGCCGACAAGTATCTTTCCAATAGTTTGCGCAGATTTCATTCTTTACACCTCTCCCGAATTGTAATGTCCCGGCTTAATCCCTGTTTGCCACTCATAGTGTAATTACACTTCTAAATTATACAGATAATCTAATACCCTGCCTTATATATTCTCTCCCGGTTTTGATCCAACGCTGTTCATGAATAAGGTATTTTGTATTCATGTGATTATTCAAGACTGAAATATTCTGGCTAAACCGTTTTGATATACAGTGGTTTTGATTATATATCATGAAAATCAATAAAAATCACAACTTTTATTAATTTAATAGTATCCTGGCCGCAGCTTTCCCTGTTGAGTGGCAATTATGGAGACACCGCAGATTCTTGAAATATTTAGTCGGTTCTATTGGATCGGATATATCTTAAGGGGGGAATATCAATGATATAAAATCAGCGCGCCCTCGTTACCTTCCATAAAGGTATTGAGCTGGTGTGGATATACTGCAAGAGGTGAATGTCTTGCAGGGTCATTGATAATTAACTTTCCTGAACGCTCATCATATCCACTTACCAGGATAAAGTGCTCTGTCGCACCACCGGGTGCCCGGTAATAGTCTCTTTCTGTGTCCCCGGTCCAGGGAAGCGGTTCCTTATTGCGAAATGTCCCACTAACAATAACCCTTGCGCCGCTTTGAACAGCTCGAATAATTGAAAAGCTTGCCGGAGTGATTCGTCTGGTTTGCAGACCAGCTTTTTCAGCACCATTGGCAATTTCAGAAAGACTGGTATAAGCGTTGTGTTCCCACTCCACACGAATTCCTTGAGAGTCAACACCATCACGAGATGAATCTTCAATCATGATCCTGCGTGCAAAATCCACCAGGCTGCCATTCATGGATTCCGACGAAGAAACGGAACCGAACGAGCGAAGCGCCATTGCCAAAGAAGCCGGCCCGCAATTGGCATTAATCCCATCCCCACCCAACTGCATTTCTGCTTCAAATTGATTGATCTGTATTTGCGCTGCGGCCTCCATCGGCGAATTCACGCCCATGCTGTCCCCCAACTGCATCTCCATAAGATGTTCCATCAAATTCATCATCAAAGGCATCATGAACATGTCAGATCCGAACAACGAAGATGATCCCCCCTTACTGTTTGCACTGTCCTCATTCAGCTGAGAGCTGAACATCATAACCTGCAGCAGTTCCTGGAACTGCTGCGATGATGTGTCAGATGAGTTGTTTATATTATTTATCTGCAGGCCTGAAGCACCTGACTGAACCATGTTGATTAGACTATCTATATTTTCCATAGTGTATAGATTATAGATAATCTTCTCGCTTGCTTCCGTAAAAGTAAGGTATATTTTCGTATTATTAATCTACGAGCATTTTAGCAGCTTCCTGCTCTCTACTGACAAATAAGTTATTGTAGCTGCTTTTCCAAACCCGGCATGTACATATACCGTGTCCGGGAAAGTTTGTTACAATGATGCTCACTTCTTCGAATCAGGCGGGTAGAATGGTCAAGGAATCAGGTAGTGCTATCGCTTCTCCAAACATCGCCTTTATCAAATATTGGGGAAATAAAAATTCGGAGCTGCGCCTGCCCTCCAACGGCTCACTATCCATGACACTGAACGGCCTTGAAACCCGTACGACTGTCTATCTCGATCCCGGTTTGTCTTCCGATTCACTCATAATTAATGGTGAAACTGCCGGCCCCCTTCCCTTGCAGCGAGTTTCCGGATTTCTCGATATCCTTCGTCAGCACTTTAATCAGAAGGATTGTGCAGCGATAGAGAGCAACAATAATTTCCCGCCAGGAACTGGGATTGCATCTTCTGCATCGGCTTTTGCTGCACTTGCCGCTGCCTATACACGTGCAATTGGAGAATTCCCTGATAATCGTGAGCTCTCTATTCTGTCTCGTTTTGGATCCGGATCTGCATCCAGATCAATACATTCCGGGTTTGTCGAATGGTATGCAGGCGAAAAAAGCAGTGAATCCTATGCCGAGCAAATAGCACCACCCTCTCACTGGAATCTGGTTGATTTAATAATTATTACTGGCTATGCGCATAAAAAAGTCGGGTCATTTGCCGGCCACGCACTCGCAGATACCAGCCCACTGCAGCATGCACGCGTACAGAATTGCAGGTCCCGGCTGGACTCTTGCCGTACAGCTATCCTGAACCGGGACTTTGAGCTGCTCGCCGAAATAGCCGAGTTGGACAGCAACCTCATGCATGCTGTAATGCTGACCTCCTCTCCTCCCCTCATATACTGGGAGCCTGCGACAATCCTTCTAATGAAATCTATCCGAACCTGGCGCGAAGAAGGACTTCCGGTTTTTTACACTATTGATGCGGGCCCCAATGTGCATTGTTTTACTACTGAACAGGAGCATGAGTCAGTCCTTCGAAAAATCAAATCCCTCCCTTCAGTTCAGGATGTCCTGATTTCCAGACCTGGGGAAGGTATCCGTTACCCTGACTGAGTTCATTCAAGACCCCGCAGCATATATCTTTATGTCTTCTCCATTTGAGCCCATTTTCTGCAGTCCTCTAGACTGTTTTCAACTATACTGTCTAACTCCAGATTCGAGATTACCCAATTTTTTTTGTAGTTTGCTGCAAAATATACTTTCTATTTTCGGAGTAGAAAATGCTTTTCTTTTTTTTTGAACAACAGGATTTTTGTTGGGTGTTATAATTTGCAGCATAAATCTAATAGTACATAGAGGAACACTGTGTCAGACATTCTAGTTTTTGCACTCATCCTGTCTGTTTTAATTATTGGGCATGAAGCAGGCCACTTCTTTGCTGCTAAGTTTTTTAAAATCCAGGTGACTGAATTCGGCCTGGGTTACCCACCCAGGCTTCTCACACTCTTCAAATATCATGAGACTTCCTTTACATTAAATTGGATACCTTTTGGGGGTTTTGTTCGTATTGCCGGAGAGGATGATCCTTCAGTTGAAGACGGTCTTTCCAATTCCAGCAAAATAGCGCGATCCATGATTTTACTTGCGGGTCCCTTAGCAAATGTCATTCTGGCAATTCTGGCTTTCACCCTTGCATTTCGTTTTGCGGCTCCAGATGCTGGAAAAGTATTAATTACCGAAATTGCCCCAGGTTCTCCTGCTGAATCTGCCGGTATTATGGTCGATGATATGGTGTCCTATGTGAACGATACACAGATCGATGGGATACTCACAATGCAGCAAACGATCAGCAACTCACTTGAGAAAAGCACTTCAATCGGCGTTATTCGAGAGGGCGAGCTCATTGAGATCACACTGGTTCCCCGGTCCAACCCTCCTGAAGGAGAAGGAGCAATAGGGGTTATTCTGGGAAACCCTCTGCGTGAATCAACGTGGCCGGAAGCATTTGTCTCAGGCCTTGATGCAACCTGGTTTCAGGTAGATCAACTCATTCATCTTCCCGGCATGCTCTTCAGAGGCGAGGTATCTTCGGAAGAAGCTCGAATTACGGGATTGAAAGGGATGTATGATATGGTTGTCTGGGCAGGCGAGATCGACCAGGAGAACCAGCGGCCGTTTCTAACCCTGACACTGATTGGCGTAATCAGCATTGGTTTCTCCATAGCTAATCTCTTGCCCTTCCCGGCTCTTGATGGTGGAAGATTATTTTTTGTATTTATCGAGATGATCCTTGGAAAACGAATCCCCGCAGAATTTGAGGGAATGGCACATGCCGTCGGCTTCATTATCCTTATGGGCCTTCTCGTCTATGTAAATCTCCAGGACATCATCAATCCAATCGCTCTGCCATAATTTCATTCTGGAGTATTCAGGACTATTATGCCCAAAGTATTAGACAACCTTCTACAGTCACTTGTTACGGAGACCGATCCCGTCAGCAGACTTCCGCTTGACCACCTTTCAGACCTCAGTGCAGATGCTGTCAGCGAATTGGAGGATCTATGGAATTCAATACCTGCAGCCCGCCGTCTTGAACTCCTTAAAGAACTTGGAGACCGCGAAGCGATTAACTTTGACCTCGACTTCTCCAGCGTATATTTCCTCGGCTTGAAGGATCATGATCCCGGTGTCATTGCTGTTTCGATTAATAACCTTTCAGAAATTGAGAATCGGACATTTTTTCCTTCATTGCTTGAGCTAATCAGCCATACTGATACCCGGGTCCGTGAGGCTGCAGCTGCTGCACTCGGCTATTTTATCTACCTCGGCGAATTGGATGAGATAAAAAGTGAAGAAACGAATCGGGCCGTCCAGATTCTGTTGGATGTCTTCAAGACCGGTACCAGCACTGAAGTTCGCTGTCGGGCTCTTGAATCACTCGGTTATTCTTCCCATATCGATGTTCCGAATATAATTCTGGATTCTTTAAACTCGAATGAACATCCATTTATCGTATCGGCAATTAAAGCCATTGGACGATCTGCAGATTTATCCTGGAAACCTTACATTCTTAAACGTTTGCACAGCACACATCCTGAAATTCGACTGGAAACAGTCCGCTCCGCTGGCGAGCTTGAGTTAAGAGAAGCGGTTGAAGACCTGATCGAACTCCTTGATGATGTTGATCGCCAGATTCATCTTGCTGCCATCTGGTCTCTGGCACAAATAGGCGGTGATAACATTCAGGAAATCTTCCTTCATATTCTCTCCGATTGTGAAGACATTGAGGAAGCAGATCTTCTTGAGGATGCACTTGACCTCCTCGAATTTAATGCGGGTTCAGGGGATTTCCTCCTTCTTGACTTGGAACATGAACCGGACGACCCTTTCACCGCCACATAAGAATTGCTCAATTTTTTTTACATCTTTTGCTGAGAGGTGTTATCCTTTTCAGAACTTGAATCTGTATCTAAAAGTAGCTAATAGTTTTTAATAACAGGTACCTCCAAATATTTAATAGATTAACTATCTTTCATAAATCAGACCTTTAAATACCTGCTTCAAATCTGAATTTTGCAGACTTATAGTATCTACCGTGTAGTTCGGGTTGAAGAAGCCTGCCAGTTGCGAAATTTATCTCAGCAGTGATACAGTTATCTCATAGAGATAATTTATTATCTTTTAACTGTTCCTTATAAATCTTTACTTTTACTTGTTTTCTTTTTTCAGTTATTTTTTCATAAACAAATATGCTGTCACTCAAATCAGCTATCAGGATATTGAATGAAAACCGTCAGATTCATTATACTCCTTTCGATATTCATCCTGCAGCAGATGCTCACTGGTATAGAGGTGTCTGCACAGGACGGTTCCATTTCGATTACTTCTGAAATCAGCTATATCTATGGCGAGAACCTGGATTTCAGCGCGAGGTTTACAGCGGATCAGGATCCAGTACGCGCTGTTATTTTTCTGCGCTCTGATAGTGATGGCTACACCGATGTACTGAATGCAGAGAAAAGCAGCGGGAATTACAGTACTCTTTCAGTATCTCGCGACCTCTCTCTTGCTCCCCTTACTCCCTTCTCCCGTTGGACATACTGGTGGCACCTGGATTTTCCCGATGGAACATCCTATGACTCCACCCCTCAGATTTTTCAGTATTACGATAATCGCTATGTCTGGAATTTTGCTTCAGGAGCCTTTGAAAATACAAATATCCAGGTTTTCTGGAAATCCAATGCTGTTGATACGGGTCAAACTGTAATTGATCTAACAGCAAAGATTCTTCCTGATCTGCAGAATCAGCTGTCAATCTCTGCTCCCGGTTCAGTGTCCATATTCATCTACCAACACCCGGAGGAAATGCTGCCCGCCACAAATAGCACCGGCGAAGCCTACATCAGTGGCACCACATTGCCGATTGAAAGTACCATCCTTCTTGTCGTGACCGATGATCAAGAGTCTGTTATTACACTCGAACAACTGCTGCCCCATGAATTGACCCATCTCATGCTATATCAACGTATGGGCGATTCGTACGACAACCTTCCCAATTGGCTTGCTGAAGGACTTTCGGTTCTTCATGAGGAAACACCTGATCCTGTACTCAGGCTTGCTCTGGAAGAAGCCTTTCAGGAGAATCAGCTTCTCTCCCTCCAGTCACTCTGTGGTACTTTTCCTTCCCAGGATCAGGCATCCATACTGGCTTATGCTCAAAGTGCCTCTTTCCTTCAGTATCTACTGGATATATATGGCATCGGCGGATTGTCCGCTCTGCTCGATGCTTATCAGGAAGGAGCAACTTGCGAGGGCGGTTTGTCCCGTGTTTTTCAGCGTGATTTATCAGTATTGGACTCTGAGTGGCAGGCTTCTCTTGGTTTTCCGGGCAGTCAGGTTTTCTCCATCTTCATGCCCTGGCTCCTGCTTGCTATACCACTTCTTCTATTGCTTATATATACCTTGTTCCTTCGCCATAAACCTGCACCAGAGTGAATAGATATATAAACCTGGCTATGACCGTAGATCTCCCTTCCTGAACCCCAATCCCCTGCGTTTCATGGAAACATAACAGTTCTGACCAATGACAATATGATCGACTACTTCGATATCCAGCATTTTGCCTGCTTCAACCAGGGCCTTTGTGACTGCAATATCCTCAGGACTCGGTGATGGATCCCCACTCGGATGATTATGAACCAGGATTATGCTTGCAGCATTAGCTTGAATCGCCTCTCGGAATATTTCCCCAACCCGTATAACGGAAGTGTTTAAAGAACCTCGATATAATTCTGTAATTTTGAGAACATCATTGCGTGTGTTGAGCATAATAACTCGCATGTGTTCCTGGATAAGCGCAGACATTTCAAAAAGAACAAGAGCGGCAGCATCATCTGGCGATTGTATACGAGGGCGTGATTCTGGAGAGGCTACCGCGATCCTGCGGCCGAGTTCAATTGCTGCTTTCAGTTGTGCCGATTTTGCAGCGCCAATGCCGGGAACAGCACGGAAAACTTCAAAAGGAGCCTGATGAAGCCCAGCCAGACCTCCAACCGCTTTGAGCAAATCCTGTGCCAGCTGTAATGCATTCCTTCCCTGTATTCCAGTTCGAATCAAAATAGCAATTAATTCAGCAGTACTCAAAGCCCCTACTCCAAGTTCTTGCAGCCGGTCGCGTGGTCTATCAGTAGATTCCAGGTCGGTAATTCGGTACATTGCCCCCTCCTCCAGGAATATTATTCAATCCCGTATGAAAAAACTGTATCCAAGCAATCCAGAAAAGTCAATGAAATATCGCATCAAGCCCAGGGGAATCGCATTCTCGGAGGGGACTTTTAAATTGTCGACATAAGTGTTAAGATCTGGTCAACAGGAAAGGAGTTTCCATGA
>JAFGNH010000027.1 GCA_016927115.1 Anaerolineales bacterium
AGGAATTCCCATTTTTGCCAAAACGGCATAGTTCCAGAGAATCCGGCTGTTATCCTTCCCCGTATATTTCCTGTGTGTTTCCGGCTGCATACATTTCAGGTCATAATAAACCAGGTCGACGCGTGAGGCGAGCTCCACGAAAACGGCTTCGTCGGCATAACCGCAGGTATCAAGAACGAGGTGAACCGGGGAGATGTGATCGAGGACATCTAGAAGGAAGGCGGATTGCTGGAGCGGTTCACCGCCTGAAAAAGTGATTCCTCCACCGACATGGTTGAGTTTATCTGCCTGAGAATTGATCATCGTCGCTATCTCTTCGGAGGTATAGATCTTACCGGCGGGTCGATCACCCAGCGGGGTGTGAAGAATCTCAATATCCTGTTCCTGTCCTTCGGGATTATGGCACCATGAGCAGCGCAGGGGACAGCCTTTTAAAAAGAAGGTAGTACGAATCCCCGGGCCATCATGGACTGCAAATTCTTTTATGTCAAAAAGGATACCGGTAGTCATTATATCGTTCCTCATCCGTAGAATAAGAATACATGAACATGGGAGAGAGGACTATTGAGATAATCGAAAGGTGTGGACAACCCCTGAGCAGCCCCGTGTAAATTATGTCGAGAAAGCCGTCAGGGAAACAAGGATTGTGTCGTTTTTTCTCCAGTATAAAGCAGGTTGCAAGGGCGGATACCCCTCAACGCTTCTCGACCGAGCGAAGCACATTTTCCAGTCGCTTCACCTGGGGTGGCTTGAGATATTCCATACGCTTCCGGAGCATGCTGCTGAACGCCTGTCGGTTCGTTATACCGACTGCAGCCGCAATCTTCTCTGCCCGCTGCGCCACGTCTTTCGGGCGGCAGCTCGACAGGTGGTCCAGCAGGTAGGGGAACAACTCCTCACGGTAGGTGCTATCTGCAGCTGCGATGGCTGCAAGAGCCTTGATGCCGGCATCCTGCGTGATGACGGAGCCTTTATCAACTGCTTTTTGGATTTCTTCACGGAGCGGATACAGCTCGTGGGCAGCGAGGTCAGCAACTGTGGACAGGGCGATCATGCTTCCCCAGACAAGCCGGTTGTTGCTGCTGTGCAGCAGATCTACAAACACATCGCTGTAAGCCGCGATCAGGGAAGGATCGATATAACCGATTTCGTACAGCACCTTGATGCAGTTGCTCTGGATTCTGCGGTCCTTGTCTTTCAATCCTGCAGCAATCTCAGCGATGTCGCTGGTATTCTTCGTCTCAGCCAGCTCCTTCGCCAGTTCCTGATTGGGCACATCGTCTTTGCGGCCAAGGTTGTTCGCTAATCGATCCATTACGGACATGGTATCCTCCCAAAGGTGTTCTTATCAATACGTTCATTATCGTTCTTTTTGCCCCCCCCCAGTATTCACAGGGGTTTCAAAAATAAGTACCGCCGCCGTACGGGCCACCATATGCAGCGCTGCCATACCGGGAGCGAAGTCCGGCTTCGGGCAATACTGCTGCAAGTAAGCAGTTTCTAAATGAAGCTGCCCCGGAGTCACGGCTAATCACAACCGGCTGACACTCTCCGGCAGGGTTGTTTTAAGGGCCTATATGTACTTGTTACGACTGCTTCCCGCCGGCTGACAACTCCGGTACATATCTACGTGTGAGTTCCATAACTTTGCGAATGTTCCCCGGGTTTTCCGCCCAGGAACCGGCGCCGACTGTCCGGCGTTTCTCGTCGAAGTATTTTCCGGATAAACCGGATACTTCGGGGCATATTGCGAGCCATGTATAGATCTTTGCCATCTCTTCCGGTGAGATTGAAAAGCGACTTTTCAGTGCATACAGTCGTTTTTTGAAATCCGAAAGATCCGGGTAGCGGTCCAGATCGACCTTGACATTGGTAACACGGATGCAGTTGGCGGTCTTGGAGGTGCCGCTGTAGCGGTCTGCCAGCCAGAAGGTATACATTACCTGCGCCAGTTTGGATTGGTAGTAGGCTCTTTCAACCGTGAAGCCTCCCCGGGAAAACTCCGGGTCTTCCAGGTTCACCTGCAGCTGGGGATGCATCATCAATCCCTGGGAGGAAACGGTGATCACACGCCCCTGTTCGCTTGCGGATAGCTCCGGATCCAGAAGTGCTGTCAGAAGCACAGGGCCCAGATGATTCGTAGACCACACCGTTTCGACTCCGTCGGATGACATCCGGGGCTGCTTGCGTGTGACATCAAAATCAGCCGCATTGTGTATCAGCGCATCGATATGCCTGACGCCGGCTGACCTGATTGATTTACACCCTCTTATGATTGACTCTCTTGAAGACAGGTCCATATTCACCAGTGAGACTGCTGCAGAACCCGAATCTATTTTTATCGTCTCCAGCGCTGCTTCACCACGTTCCCTGTTCCTGCAGGCGATGAAAACTTCAGCACCTTCGCGGGCCAGCTGAACAGCCGCCGCCTTTCCAATTCCGGCATTCCCGCCGGTAACCAGACAAATCTTCCTGCTCATAAAAACCTCCGTACTCGATGTTGTGTATGGAAGAGAGCCTGTGCTTTTCCTGTGCCATCCTGGGCAGGCTAAGTCACTCCACAAAGGTGTAGAAAGCGAGAACCATTCCCCAGAAAATCCTTCGGTTCACCTCATTCATTGTACGACAGGTATCAGATCCATACAGCAGTGTACGTTTTGGTGTGTTGCTGTGCATGCAGGCGGTAGCAGCGTAAGGTGCAGTCAGGTTTCAGAAGCTGCCTCAATCACGTACAAGTACGATCCGGTAGCGGGCTTTATTCATCTTCAACTTTTGAATCGCATCATTCACACGGGACATGGGCATCAATTCGACCGCGGGTGTGATATCGTGGTGCTGTGCAAACTGGAGCATCTCTCGCATTACTGCCCTGCTGCCGACGAGTGAACCGGAGATAGAGAGCTGGTTCACTACAAGCTCAAGAGGTTCGAATTTCACGGGATCATCCGAGAACCCGATAACGACAATCCTTCCCCCGGTTTTGAGACAGTTCAGCAGGGAAGTCCAGTCTGCTGTGCCGTGTGATGTATACAGCAGCAGATCGAAACTACCCCATGCCTCCTGCAAGCTGGATTCAGCTATCACGGGAATGAACAGGTCCGCACCAAACCCGAGGGCTTCTTTCTCCTTCGATGGCGAGGAGGAAAGGGCTGTTACATGGTTTCCCATTGCGTGTGCGAATTGAATGGCAAGATGTCCCAGGCCGCCTACACCGAAAACACCGACTTTCAGGCCGCCGGCGGGCGCATACCTCTTGAGAGGCGAATACACGGAGACCCCCGCGCACATGAGAACAGCGGCATATTCGGAAGGCATACCGTCAGGAAGCAGGTATGCGAACCGGCTGTCGACGATGATGGAGGAAGAGAAGCCGCCGTATGGGTCCCATGTTGCACAGTGATCAATATCATCGCAGAGATGTTCTTTGCCCTGTAAGCACCATTGACACTGCATACACGATCGTCCCTGCCAGCCCACTCCCACCCGGTCCCCGATGCGTAAATCCCTGACCTCTTTACCGACTGCTGTCACGTTTCCAACGATTTCGTGGCCGGGGACAAATGGAAATGAGGTGATACCGTAGTAATCCTCGATTCCCTGGATATCGGTATAGCAGACGCCACAGTGTGTGATATCTATTCGTACATCGTGTTCCTTGAAATCCGGCAGTTCGTAGCGGAATGGTTCGAGTACTGCTTCAGGTTTTTTTGCGGCGAAGCCAAGAATGGTTGTGGAAGACATCTGTTTACGCCCCTTTCTTGTCCTGGATGCCCGTTTTACCAGCTTTCGGCAATGATGGTACAAAAGAGGTAAGCTTTACATTTCTCTACCAATTATGGCAGAAAAATCACGGAACCGTACCGCGGCATAGAGGAAGTTGTATGTCTGGAAGAGCGAATCCTCACGAGGTGCTCATCGTGATTCCAGTACTGGCTTTGCGACCACAAAGCGGAAATGGCCGGTCATCGGCCCCAATGTAGAGCCGTCTTCCCGCTGCAGATATTCTGCCTCGATTGCTGCATTGTTCAGACGCCTGATTACACGCAGGCCTCTCTGCTCCAGAAAAGAATCTACAGTCCCTTCTGGCAGTGAAAACGTCAGTGCTTCACCACCGTGATGCTGCTGCATTGCCTGGTAGAACCCCTTTGCACCGAAATAATTGTTCATCGTTTCTTCTGTTACAGTGACCGTGTAGTCAAATGCCAGCAGACTTTCGCTGTGTGTCTGGCAAACGAAAGCTATCATCTGGTCGACCGACGAAGCTTCGAGGTAGTAGGTGACACCTTCCCAGAGGAAAAGCGTTTTCTGGTCTTCACGAAAACCTGCCTGTGCCAGCACCTCAGCCGTCGGCTGGTCGTTGAAATTGACAGGCACGAAGGTAACCGCTTCGGGAATCTGGACATGGCCGTGTTTGAGGCACTTGATCTTGCGATTCTGAGTTGGCGGGCTGTCGAGTTCAAAGATGTGTGTGCCGTGATTGAGCGCCGCAAAACGGTACGCCCGGGTGTCGTAGCCCGCTCCGAGCAGCACGATCTGGGGTGTGTGGTCCTGCAGCGCCTGAGTGAAGAGGTCATCGAAGAAGCGTGTACGGGCGATCATGTACGCCTGAAGCCCGGGTAGTCCTGCCTCCAACTTGTCCGCGGTGTTCTGCCGGACGCTGCGGAACTTCAGGAAGAAACGGAAGTGGGGTGGGAGGAATGCTGTGGCGAGGTTGTCTGAGCCGAACGGGGTGTCGGGGTAGGCTTTATTTGCTAGCTCCCTGCGCAGCGCTGCCATTTGCGCTGTTTCGGAGGGGTTGTGGGAGAGGGATTGGTTAGCCATTCTTTGTCTCTTTCACTTCGAAGTTGATATGATTGTATAGATTATAAGAAGGATAATCCTGCCATTTGGTGGACAATACTCTGAAAAGAATTGAATAACACAAATTTAGAGACGATAAACTTTGATTGGTTTCTGTAAAGTATCTAACCGATCCTCAGTTATGCAAGTGCTTCCGCAGATCATTCTGTAACCATCCAGGATTCTTTAGCGATCGAAGGCTGTAATTACCGCCGCGGATGGTTCAACCCAGTTTCCCTCCCCAGGTGCAGGAGGGAGCTCCACCTGGGAGCAGCAGGGGTGGGCTCTTCAACTTTTTTATACTGGTCCGGCTGATAACAAAGGCTGCCCCATTCCTTTCAGGGCAGCCCCCGATTCCTGCTTCTTTGACTCACTATTGCACAATATACTGGAACCCGAAGTAGGCAGGCAGGGCCATGCCGGGAGGCGGGCTCAGCGTAATTGTCGGATCATTGGTACCGCTTCCGGGAACCGAGTTGAACCACGGACCGCCAGGTAAGTCAGAATGTTTGACCTTCACACAGTAGGTACCGGATTCCAGGCCGTAGAACCCGAAGCGCCCGTCGCTGTCTGTAGCAGTGACCTGGTGCCCGGATCCGCCGCAGCTATTTCTCCATAAGTGGACAGGAACGCCGACAAAAGGATCATCCCCGCAGCTCCAGGAATTGCTGTAGTCGCTGTCCCTGAATACCCAGCCGTGCACGCCTGAGGGGGGTGCTTCCGTGGGTGTAACAGTAGCTGTGGGTGTGGGCGTAGGTGTGGCGGGCAGAGGGCAAAGGCCGGGAAGTGGATTGGTTGGCTGGAATCCATAGGTCCAGCGGCAGGTGTTGTCCATCATATCCATGGCGGCCAGCGGGTAGAGACTGCTCTCGCTGAGTGGTGAACCCGCTTCAGCATGGGAGAAATGGTCGTGGTAATCGAACCAGCCGGCTTCCTGAAGGCCTTCATCCGTCCA